>CALMWA010000302.1 GCA_937873125.1 uncultured Actinomycetes bacterium
TGGCCAGCTCAACCCAGGAGTCCCGCGTTCCCGAGGTCGTCGGCGGGCCGTAGACCTGGATGCGGGTCGCGGGCAGGGGGCCATGCTCTAGTTCCAGCGCCTGCAAACCCGGCACGTCATCCACGTCAACGGCGAGTATCCCGGATCGGGGGCCGGTCAGAACCCCGATGTTCGCATTCGGCCAGCGCGACCACCATTCGGAGATCCGGCGCGGGTCCGTGCTCGCTTTTTTCGGCCAGTCAGAGAGTAGCGGGCGCTTCCCGCCCGGCTCCAGGGGGATGACCGGCCAGCCCATCCGGGCGTTTCCTAGCGCGCCCCGCACCATGTTAGAATTGGTCTCCATTCTCGGTCCGCCACGCCCTGCCAGGCTGGCGGGCTTTTTTCCGTTAGTGGGTCGCGGGCACCCGGTTGCGCTCGATGTATTCGTCACAATCTGCCCGGCGAATTATCCGGCGACGGCCGACACGAAAGCTTCCCAGCTCGCCCGCCCGTAGCAGCCGGAAAACCTGCATCCGCGAGACGCCGATGTATTCGGCGGCCTGTTCAACACGCAAATTTGGCGGGTAGTTGCTCTCTGCCGTCTGTTTTTCTCGCACTCTCATCCTTTCGTTAGGGAACGAAAAAGGACCCACCGCGCACCCAAAGATGCGCCGCAAATCCTTCCGTTCGTTCCAACTTTTGTTGGCAGTCCCGACCGGGACCGTACCCTACTCTCTCCGAGAGTAGCATAAAGTCCCACGTTATGCAACTCAAGATGCACAATGGTATATATGCTTGTAGGGTAAACGAACGAAAGATGAGCGGACAGATAGGGTTCTTCGCAGCCCGCGACGCGCTGGCGCTGACACCATTTGACACCACAATTGACACCGATACAGGTCCGTACCGGGAAGTACCGGGAAGTACCCGGAGTCCAAAAATGGCTTAGGAATGCGGGTTTCTGTACCCGCTGGTACTGCCTGAAACGGGGCGGCGATGACTCTTAATCTCTAGGTTCCAGGTTCGAGTCCTGGGCGGCTCACTCTAGAAAGAGTCCGTTTTGCAGGTAAAACGCGGAAGCGCGAGAAAGCCCCCGATACGCCATCGGGGGCGATTTACTGCAACCGTACTGCAACGGACCTTTTCCACCCTTTGTAGCTCCGCTATCCGAGAGGAGCGTCTCTATGAGGATCCAGACAAACGTGGGAAGTGCGAACGAGAGCTATTTTGCGTCACCACGAACTGCCAGCCGAAGAGGAAAATCATCATCGAAGAGAAACCAGAGAATCCCGGCGCTGATGAGCGCCCGTTCGCTGATCAGCCGTTCAACCAGATCATAAGCGTAAATCCTCGAAATAGGTTGGGCTTCGACGGTCATCGCCCGCCACATTAAGCCAATCATCACCAGCAGCCGCAGAATGGGACCATGCCGATTCGCTCGTCAGGACCATCCGGTACCGGACGCGGATCACATGGAGCGATGCAGGCTCAAGACGGGCCAGCCGGAGCGCTCCGCGTGCGCGAGGAGCAACGGGTCCGGGTCTACGGCGACGGGGTTATCGACCAGTTTCAGTAACGGCAGGTCGTTATGGGAGTCGCTGTAGAAGTAGCTGCCCTCGAGATCGGAGCCGCTATCCCGCGACCACTCCCGCAGACGTTCGACCTTTCCCTCGCGAAAGGTAGGCGTGCCCAGGACCCGGCCCGTGTGGCGAGCCCCGATACATTCGAGTTCGACGGCGAGGATGTCGGGTATGCCGAACCGCTTGGCGATGGGGCGGGTGATAAAGCTGTTGCTGGCGGTGATGATGGCCGGCACGTCGCCAGCGGCCCGGTGTCTCTCGACCAGAGAGATCGCGGCGGGTGAGATCATCGGCTCTATCCGTGTCGCCATGAACTGCTCGCGCCACCGGTGTAGCTCTTCCGGCGGGTTCCGCAAGAGGGGCTTCAGTTGATGTCCTATAGACTCATGGATGTCCAGGGTTCCGGCAAGGTATTCCTTGTAGAGGCGGTCGTTCTCGACGCGAAACTCACCCTCGTCCACGCCGCCTACCTCGACCAGGAACTCTCCCCAGGCGTGCTCGCTGTCGCCGGCGAGAAGGGTGTTGTCCAGATCAAAGAGCGCCAGAGCCACTAACGTATATTAGAGGAGGTTCACCCTATGCGGATACCCGAAGCCGGCGGACCACGCCGTCTACACTGACGGCGATCACGTCTTCACCAACGGGCGCCAGGGGCGCGGCTATGGGCGCATCGAGGTTCGCGACGACGATAGCTTCTCCGGTGACGGGGTTTACACGGTGGATCAAACCTCCGCAGGTGCCCTAGAGTACGCCTCGCGCGGTGAGCGTCGAGCCGGAGGAGATCACCGGCCCCCGCTTCCTATAGGGACCCCCATCGCCAGCAGCGACTCGTCCGCCAGCTCCGTGGAGAAGACCGTCTCGCCGGTCGCGGCGTCCAGCCGGTAGACCGTCCCCACCGACGACGGGACGAAGATTCCGGTCGCGTCGGCCGCGAGCGCCGGACGGCCCGCGGTGAAGACGGTGTCTATCCCGGCCTTCCAGCGGCGCTCGCCGGTACGCGCGGAGAACTTCTCCACGACCCCGCCGAAGCGGACGGTGTAGACGTGTTCGCCGTCCGGGTCACGGAGGAACCCGGACATCGGAGAGAGCAGCGGTTCGTCGCCGCCAGACCAGCGGGTCGCGCCGGTGCGGGGGTCGAGGCCCCAGGTATTTGGCGACTGGTCCATGAAGCCGAGGAGCAGGGTCTCGGCCTGTACAACGGGATGGGCCACGGAGATGTAGTTCTCCGGCCTGCCCAGGTCCTCTCGCCTCCAGATGGTGGCGCCAGTGGAGACGTCGAGAGCCTGGAAAGAGACTACGTCTCCGGCGAAGACAAGCCCGCCGTGGACGAGCGGCTCCATGTACACCCACATGTGCAGCGGATCCCCGACCTGAGAGCGCCAGAGACACTCACCGCTCACGGCGTCCACGGCGAAGACTTCTCCAGACACCGACGCGAAGACCACCGTACCGTTCGCTCCCCCAACCCCAGGCGAGTGAACGGCTCCGGCCCGCACCGTGGACGAGGTCCCGACCCTCCACAGCTCCTCTCCCGACACAGCGTCGAGGGCGAGCAGTCCGCCGCCGGGTTCGTCTTCATTGCCCCAGGCGACGAAGACGATCTCCCAGCCATCTCCATCCGGGAGGTTTGCGACCACCGGCGCGGCCATGTGGGCGCCGCCCGGCAGAGCCTTAGACCACACCTCGTCCCAGGGGCGAGCCAGCGGGTAGCCGAAGGCACGCGTGCCAGCGTCTGGCGGCTCGGTCGTCACGCCGCCGCGGGTTACCGTCCGTACGGCAAGGTTCGCCCCGTCCCAGGTGCAGAGGCGGTACTGCGGCGGGGTAAAGTCGCAGCTCCCGAACGTGGCGTTGCCGGTGTTGGCGTGGATCGCTCCATCGTCCACGACCGTCCGGCAGGTATGCCAGTGGCCGGAGAACGAGCCGAGCAGACGAACGTGCGGCGCCGCCGCTTTCATCCGCTCGAGGGAATCCCGCTTCATCTGATCGTGGACGAGCAGCACCGCCGGAGTACCTTCCGGCTGGGCGGAGAGGTCGGCGTGGAGCCAGGCTTCCTGCATGGCGCGGTCTCCGCCCAGCCGGTGGGAGAACCAGTCGATGGCGGCGAAGTGGACGCCGCCGTGATCCATCGACCACCACCGGGGACCGACGTGCTCCTCGTAGCGGGTAGTCGTCCCGGTGGACATGCCGTGGGAGTCGAGCGGATCGTCTCCGGGGCACGGCTCGTGGCGGTGGCCGTAGTGGTCGTGGTTGCCGGGGAGAACCTCTACCGGAAGGGGCGCGGCGCCGAGTACCCCCCGGAGTGCGGCGTACTCGGCGGGGACGCCCCGGTCGGTGAGGTCGCCGGTGGCGGCGACGAAGGCTACGCCGCGACCATCCGGCGTCGGCGTATCCGCGATCTCCGCCAGTAGATCCGCGAGGTCCGCCTTGCTCGTCAGCGGGCGGCGGATCTCGGTGCCGGTGGGCTCGTCATCGACGCAGAGGTGCAAATCCGTCACCTGCGCGAAGGTGAACGGCACGGGCTGCTCCGCGCGCTCCAGTACGAAGTCATACGTCGTCGCCCGATCGGTAACGCGATGGAACCAGGCAGACGAGGTGAAGCCGGAGGGCCGCGTCACGAATACGAAGCCGCCCCCGCCAGCGTCGAGCTCGAAGGAGCCGTCCGTCCTCGTGCGCCGGACTTCTCTACCGTTCGATACGAGGACGTCCGGCAGAGGCTCGCCGGCACTCGAGCTGATGCGGCCAGTGATCTTTCTTCAAGCCGGCCGAATCACTCGTCCAGCGGGAGTATGCGCGCGCTGCCGGCGTCGAACCGGGCCGAGACCCGCATGCCGGGGTTCAGGGTCTGGGCCGCCCGGCTGCGGAGGTCGACCGTGATCTCATCGGAGCCGTTCGCGACCTTCACCCGGGTCACGGGTCCGAGGAACAAGTGGCTGACGACCCGTCCCTCAAGCGCCCCCTCCGGGACCTGGCCCTCCCCATCCAGCTCCGTAAGCTCGACGGACTCCGGCCGGATCAGGACCAGGACCTTCTGGCCCACGCCGCAGTTCCGCACGGCCTCGACCCTCAGGCGCCGGCCCTCGTGCTCGACGTGGTCGGGATCGACGACCCTCGCCTCCAGGCGGTTCATGGTGCCGATGAACTCGGCGACGAACGGGGTGCGGGGGTCGCCGTAGATCTCGGCCGGCGAGCCGACCTGCTCGATGCGGCCGTCGCAGAGCACCGCCACCCGGTCGGAGACCGCGAGCGCCTCCTCCTGGTCGTGGGTCACGTAAAGGGTGGTTATGCCGAGTTCGGACTGGACCCGCCGGATCTCCTCCCGGAGCTGCACCCGGACCTTCGCGTCCAGCGCCGAGAGCGGCTCGTCCAGCAACAACACCTCCGGCTCTATGGCGAGCGCCCGCGCGAGCGCGACCCGCTGCTGCATCCCGCCGGAGAGCTGGTGCGGGTAGCGCTCCGTCGCGTGCGATAGGCCGACCATCCCCAGCAGCTCCGACGCCCGCCGCGAGCGTTTCTCGTTCGCCTCGCCGCGCACGCGCAGGCCGAACTCCACGTTCTGCGCGGCAGTCATGTTAGGGAAGAGGCTGTACGCCTGAAAGACCATCCCCATGTTGCGCTGGTTCGTGGGGACCTTCGAGACGTCCTTGCCGTCCAGGAGTACCCGTCCCTCCGTCGGACGCTCGAAACCGGCCACGATCCGCAGGGCCGTCGTTTTGCCGCAGCCGCTCGGACCGACGAGCGAGACGAACTCTCCGGCCCGCATCTCCAGGTCGATGCCCTTCAGCGCCCGAACCTCGCCGAAGGTCTTGGTCAGGTTTTCGAGTCGCACGGTCGCCATCTTTATCTGGCACCTCCAATCTGGGTCTGGTCCGCGCCGGCGCGCCGTCCAATGGCCGAGAGCCCCAGCATGGCGGCCCAGGTGATCGCGAAGCTAATGAGCGTCAACGCCGCCGCCGGGTTGGCCTGCGACTGTCCGATGTACGCGATATAGACCGCGAACGAGGAGAACAGCATCAGGCTCGCCATCGTATATTCGCCGAGGATGATCGCGAGGGTCAAAAACGAGCCGCTGAGGAGCGCGACCCGCAGGTTCGGCACGATGACCCGCAGCAGGATCGTGCGCCACCCGGCCCCCAGGGACTGCGCCGCCTCGGTCAGGGTGTGGATGTTGATCGCCTGCATCCCAGCGTCCACCGAGCGGTATACGTAGGGCAGCGCGTGTATCACGTAGCCGCACAGCAGGATCAGAGGCGTCGCCACGAACCACTGCGGCGCCCCCCGATACAGCGTGAGTATCCCGACCACCAACACTATCGGCGGAACCACGAACGGCATGATGGAGACGAACTCCAGGACCGGCCGCAACCGGGGCATCCTGAGCCGCACCCAATAAACCGTCGGCACGAGCAACACGAGCGAGAGGACGACGGTCCCCACGGCCATCTTGAACGAGAACCAGATGCTCTGACGGAACCCCGGATCGGAGAGTATGAAAGCGTAGGACCCGAACCCGTAGCGGTCCCTACCCTCCTCCAGGCTGAACTGCAACGTCGCCAGGAGCGGGATCAGGAAGTACAGTGATCCGAGAAATATCCAGACGACCTTGGACCACGAGAATCCGCGCTTCACCGGGTCCACCTCGCGGTTCGGCGCTGAAGTAGTGTGTAGAGGAGGGTCGAGAAGGCTATGACCACGATCATGCCGAGGGCGAGCGCGTGTCCCTGGTTCGGGTTGGAGAGCACGTCGCTCTGGAAGGTCTGCCCGATCAGGACCGGCACTAGGCTAACCTGACCCGAGGTGAGCGCGGCGGGGGTGGCGTAGGCGGCGAAGGCGTTGGCGAAGAGCAGCACCATCGCGCCCAGGATGGAGGGCGCGAGGATCGGGAGCCCCACGTAGCGCCAGTACTGGCCCGAGGAAGCGCCGAGGTTGCTCGCCGCCTCCCGCCACTCGCGCCGCAAACCGTCTATCGCCGGGGCTATGACCAGGATCATGAGCGGTATCTGGAAGTAGAGGTAGATGATCGCCAGCCCCGTGAACGTAAATAATGAGAACCCGCTACCATAGAGGTCCAGTCCCAGAGCCTCGTTTAGAAACTGCGTGATGACACCCGTCGTACCCAGAGTCGCCACGAACGCGAAGGCCAGCGGCACCCCGGCGAAGTTCGCGGCCACACCGGAGAAGGTCGTCACGAGCGACCGCACCCACCGGGGAGTTCCTCCGGTGAGCGCCGCGTAGGCCAGGAGCCCCCCGAAGACGCCGCCGAGGAGCGCCGTGAGCGCGCTGAGCGCGATGCTCGTCCGGTACGCGCCCAGGTACTGCGACTGGAAGAGGTTGCTCACGTTCTCCGTGGTGAATCCGCCCGCCTCGTCCTGGAAGGCGCCGACGAACAGCATCGCCGTCGGCAGGAAGAGGAACAGGGTGACGAACGCGAAGAAGGGCACGACGCCGACCCACACCAGCGGGCGGGTCCTCTCTTTTTTCGTGGCGACCAAGGCTTATCCCCCCGCGACCTTCGGGCCCCATTCCTCGTTGAGCCGGGCGGTGGCGGCGTCCGTCTGCTTCTGGGTCGGAAACTCGACGTTCTCGTAGGCTTCGGCGGGCGGGAGCTTGTCCAGGAGCTTCTGGGGGATCACACCCCTCTTCACCATGTCGTCAAAGCGGGCCGGATGCGCGTAGCCCTCCAGCCACAGTAGCTGGCCCTCGTCGGAGTAGAGGAACTCCTGCCAGAGCCGGGCCGCGAAGGGGTTCGGGGCGTCGGCGTTTATGGCCTGGACGTAGAAGTTGCCGAACGCAGCGCCCTCCGGGACCTGCACGTCCCAACTGAGCCTGTCCTTGAACTCGTCGCCGTAGCCTATCTGCAGGTAGTCCCAGTCTATGGTGATGGGCGTCTGGCCGTTGGCGATGTTAGCCGGGCTCACGGCCACCGGGATGAGGTTGCCGCTCTTCTTGAGCTCGGCGAAGAAGTCTATGCCCGGCCCGATGTCGTCAAGCGAACCGCCGCTCGCCAGGGCCGCCGCGTAGACACCGCCAAAAGCCGCGCCGGCGCTGCGCGGGTCTCCGTTCAGGGCTACCTGCCCCTTGTACTCGGGTTTCTTGAGGTCCTCCCAGGTCTTCGGTACGTTTTTGACGACGTCCCCGTTGATCCCGAAGGCTATGACCCCATAGTAGTCGCCGACCCAGTAGCCCTCCGGATCCTTCATGAACTCCGGGATCGTGCCCCACTGCGAGTTCTTGTACTCGGCGTAGAGTCCATCCTTCTTGCCCTGCGGAGCGAAGGACGAGCCAACGTCGAGCACGTCCGGCGCCCGCTGCTGCCCCTTGAGTGCCTTCACGGCCTCATGCTCCTCAGCCGAGGCCGCATCCGGACTGGCGTTGTTGATCTTTATGCCGTACTTCTTCGTGAAGGTCTCCATGACCTCACCGTAGTTGGACCAGTCCGGCGGGAGCGCGATGGTGTTGAGCGTCCCCTCCTCCTTGGCGGCGGAGACCAGCTTCTCCATCGGCATGTCCTTGCCGCTCTTCGGGACCTTCGCCGCCGCGGATTGCGAGCCTCCACCCCCGCCGCACGCCGCGAGCAGAGCCGGCAAGGTACTCAGCCCCATACCGGCCACGGCTGACCGCCGCAGAAACTGCCCTCGTGTCACCCGGCGTCCGAACGGTCCCAAGTCCGTCCTGTTCCAGTTTTCCAAGAACCTCTCCTTTGACCTCGTTGCTCACGCCAACTTCTTCCAGTAATGAGACGGTAGCCAGAGCGCTCCGCACCGGCGACTATAGCGATGTCCTTCTGGGATATGGTTAATCGGTAGTAAAAGGCAGGTAAAACGTTTGTTTAATATAGTAGTCTCTCGCAACGTCCTTGAAGATCTTTCACGGTACTTAATCGCTACGCTTGATCGATATGACACCGTGATCCGATGCCACTTCTACGACCTTCATGCGGGGGCTCGCAAGTGCAGGTAGGATTGACTCGGTAGCGTGGGCAATACCGAACCTGGAACCAGGTTTGAGTCCTGGGCGGCTCACTCGAAAAGTCTACGTTTTGCAGGTAAAGCGTAGCGGCATCAAAAGCCCCCGGCACTCTACCGGGGGCAATTTACTGCAACCGGGCTTTGAAGGCTCTCCGCCCTTACAGCGCGGCGCTTCTCGGAAACGTTCGATGGGGCCGATGTAGGCGTAGGGAAGCGAAGCCGACTGCGTACCGCCCCGGCGAGGATCTGTTTCCGCAGGCGGCGAGCGTTAGCTGACGGCATTGCCGACTCGCGCCTGTGCTGAACGATTGCGAAGGGGTGGGGGCCGCGCAGCTTGCGGAGCGGTCTGCGCCACGCCCCACCAGGTCTCGCTTTGGCCTTCACCGCTGATGGAGCGCAGCCTGGGGTCCCCGGCGGGCACGAAGCGACCCGTAGGGCGGCCTCAAGCCGCCGCCGGGGTGGGTGCGCGGGCCCACGCTACAGGCGGCGCGATGCTCTCGTCGGCATCCGCTATTAGTCGCTCCGCCGCATCGCCTAAACGAATTAATAACCTTCCACCTCGGGGCAAGCGCCCCACAACCCCGCGCCCCGATCCTCTGCCTCTTCCTTGAGGCGCTCGAATTCACGACGATGCTCATGGGAGAAGTCTGTGGTGCTATGAGCAAATCTTGACACAAAATCCAGACTCCTTAGAGCACAGGGGGTGTCAGTGTGATGAGAAATCACCAGGGTCCGAGGTGCCCAAGCAGTGCTCGCGGGCGCGTACTCCACGAGCTGCGTTTCTGTCTGCTGGCCGTGCGTAATAGCGAACATCCGCCATGACGAGTGATGAGAAGCGCTGAGCCTCGTAGTAGATGGGATTTTGATCTACCTTGACGCAGAATGCCAGCGACTACGATCCATCATAGCCGATTATCACCAAATCGGCGGCTTGCTCGCGCAGCGGTATCAGCGCCTGATAAGCTGGGGAACGGTACCAGCCTCTCATGGCGTCTGCATCGGGGAACCGGATAACGACCGTGTCGTCATAGCCGTGCTCGCCGCTCAGGACTTCGATACGTTTGCCGCGGAAGACTATTTCTGCTCCCCACTCGGATAGGGTGGCGGGCACTTTGCCGCGATACTCGGCCCACTTTTCTTCGTCTTTGACTCTGATGTGGCCGATCGCGTAAGCTGCGTTCTCTCCCATGTCGCTCCTGGATCGCTAAGGATTAGAGACGCAGGATCTTTCGCGCTTCAGTCGGTGTGGCCACCGGACGACCGAGTGTCCGGGACATGTCAGCGACCATCTTTACCAGGTCGCTGTTACGCGGCGTCCCGAAACGTGAGTAAGGGTAGTCGCCAAGCCCGATGCTCACGTGCCCGCCCAGCGTGATAGCCCAGGCGGCCAGCGCCATGGCGTCCCCGTTGCGGCAATGCACGGTCCAGGGGTCGCCGGATGGGATCGCCTCCAGGAAGGTCGAAAGGTTGGCGGAGGTCGGCGGCGGTCCGCCCGGTACCTCCTCGCCCGTGAACCCGAGACACCAGAAGGTCGTCCGGTTCAGCAGCCCCATCTTCTGCAGGCTGCGCGCCGTACGCACCGCGCCGGCGCTCCAGACGACCGTATAAACGTAAAGGTCGTTCTCTTTGAGTACGCTGAGTAGCTCTTTCAGGTAAGCCACCCGGTTCACCACGACCTGGTCGTCCGTCAAGAAGCGCTCGTCTTGCGGGTCCCAAAGGTCCGCGCCGAAGGAACCGAAGTCCACCGGCACCATGTCGATCCGCGTCTTCGGGTCCTCGTTAAGTTCTAGTATGTGGCGCACGCGCCCCTGCGCGTCGCCCTGGGTGGCGATAAAGCCTAGGGTCGGGTGCAGCAGCGCGTCGTCCGTTTGCTCCCGGATGCCCTCGATCACCTCGCGGTACAGCGTTACGTCGTCGGCCCGTTCGCGGCCCTCGTAATCGCGGGCGTGCCAGTGCAGGATCGAAGCCCCCGCCTCCCTCGCCAGCAGGAGCTCCTCGACCACTTCTTGCGGGCCGTAAGGCAGCGCCGGGTTGTCGCCCCGGTCCGCCGACTCGTTGCATCGAACCTCGATAATGAGGGGTGTTTCGTCGTGCACGACTTACCTCCCTTAGGGACTCCTCAGACCTTCTCGGCCGTCGTGATCTTGGCCACGCTCTCCTTGATGTTCTCCGGCTCGAACACCTTCTTCCAGTCGGGCTGGAAGATGTCCTTCTTGGCCTCCTCGACGGCTTTTTGCGCCCCGGCG
>CALMWA010000303.1 GCA_937873125.1 uncultured Actinomycetes bacterium
TGGTGGATCCGGACTCGGCGCGGCCGTCGTACAAACGCTCTCCGAAGCCGGAGCGAACGTCGTGATCGCCGACCTGCGTGGCGAGGACGTTGGCGAGAACACCCGCTTCGTCGAGACGGACGTTACGGATGAGCAGAGCGTGGCCGGAGCGGTGGAAGCGGCTCTCGACGGCTTCGGAGGCTTGCACGGCGCGGTCAACTGCGCCGGCATAGCCATCGCGGAGAAGATCCTCGGCCGGCATGGTCCGCACGCGCTCGACTCGTTCTCGAAAGTGATCCAGGTAAACCTCATCGGGACCTTCAACGTCATCCGGCTCGCGGCGGAGGCGATGCAGAAGAACGAGCCCTCGGAGGGTGGTGAGCGGGGCGTTATCATCAACACCGCGTCGGTCGCGGCGTTCGACGGTCAGATGGGTCAGGTCGCCTACTCCGCTTCAAAAGGCGGCGTGGTCGCCATGACGCTACCGGTCGCCAGGGATCTCGCGCGGAGCGGCATCCGGGTCATGACCATCGCCCCCGGCATCTTCGACACCTCGATGCTCGCCGGCCTGCCCGAAGAAGCCCGCGAATCTCTCGGCAAGCAAGTCCCTTTTCCGGCGCGGCTCGGTAGGCCGGAAGAGTACGCGGCGCTCGCGCGGCACATAATCGAGAACGAGATGCTGAACGGTGAGGTCATACGCCTCGACGGCGCTATAAGGATGGCGCCCCGCTAAGACTCTCTTTGCTCTTTCGGCAAACCGTCATCACGTCGCTCCCTATCCCGCTCCCTTGACCCCATCGATCTCGTCCCAGGGAATCCGAGGTCGTGCTAGGCTGCGCTTCTTCAGGTACGCAGTGGTGGATTTGCGGGCGCTCCGGTCACGACGGACGGGCATGGGAAGAAGCGTGGACCGACGGACAGGCGATGACGACCGAGGAGGCCGTCGAGTACGCCCTCGAAAACCACGCGCGTCAGGTAGCCGACCTCCGTTAAGTATTCCTATGCAGTAGACCGGCGGCGAATCCCCTGGCCGAGTTCTGCCCGGCGCTTCGCCGCCCGGAGCCAGCTACGGCGGATCGCCGCGCTGCCGGGTTGGATCACCCGCCAGTAGCGCCCGAACTTTCGGCACGCGTCGGCGTCCGTGGTATGCACGCGCGTCTCGGTAGTGAGCCTCGTCCCCCCGCCGGCGGCCTCGATGTAGAAGTTCATCGCAGCCTTCGCGTAACCCCGCTCCTCGAAGGCGACGAACTCTTGGACATCCCGGAAGGTAGGAGCCATACCGCCGCGCACCTTCCACATCTGCCCGATAACACCGCACACGACCTCCCGACCGGGCTCTTCCGCTAGAAGAACGAACCCTGCGGCGAGCATCTGTTGCAAGAGGGGTTGCGTGCTCTTGGTCGGCAGGCCGCGTTTCCCCGCGATGCGCCCAGGCAAGGACCGAATTCCGAACAGCAAGCGTACTAGTGGCATCTCGCCCGGTGTCGCTCGAGTAACCGCATCGAGTGTTCGTTCCGGCGGAACTGAGAGCCGGACCTGATGGATCTCGTGAAACTCGTACTCGGGCATGAGCCGGTCCAGGAGCATACCGTTATCTCTTGATCTCGTCCGTGAGCATATCAGACACCGGCGTCAGTTCGATGTGCATGGTCGTGTTGCCCCGCAGGCGATGGACCATCGGAACCAGGACGCCGTGCGAAACCGGATACTTGCGGGCGAGCAACTGTCGGGCTTGATCCGACTCCTCGCCTTCCAGTATCCTGGCGCGGGCGCGGACCTTCGGCCCGGTGGGTTTGCCGCGCGGCGTGGATGGAGCGACCTCGACCTCGGGGTTGTTGCGGATACGCTTCAGCTTCCAGGCGGTGTCCCAGGTGCGAAAGAAGGCGTGATCTCCTTCGACGACGATGTTCACCGCCGTGCCGACCGGTGTACCGTCGCGCTTGTAGGTCGTCAGCAGGGCCGCCCACTGTCGAACGAAGGGTTCGAGGACCGACGCCGGGTCTTTCATCTCTCGACCCCCTGCACGTGCCGGGCGGGTTTTTCGAACACGGCACAGTAAGCCCCCTCGGAGAAGCCCTGGGAGCCTATGTCGAAAGCATGATTGAAGCGCGCCCGGTAGTTCTCCAGCGCGATGGCAGCCGTTAACTCCACCAATTGCGCCTCGTCGAAGTACTCGCGAAGGGCGTCGAAGAGGTCCTGCGGTACGACCGCCGGCGTACGGGTCATCTCCATCGCGTACGATAGCACGAGCTTCTCCACAGAAGTAAAAGCCTCGCACGCCTCGTACCTCGACAGGTCTCGCAGTTGCTGTTCCGTGACGCCTGAATGCCGGGCCAGAGCCGAGCCGATGTCTATGCAGAACTCGCAGCCGACCAGGGCGGCGGTCTTGAGAGCGGCGAGCTCTTTCAGATGATTATCGACCAGGTGCGAGCGGTCGAGCGCCAGCTCGAACACGCCATAGCCGACCAGCAACCGGGGATGATGCGCCGTTACGGTCAGCGGCTCCGCGATCTTGCCGAAACGGCGCCTGGAGAACCGGTACGCGAGACGGACCAGGAGCCCGGCCTCGTGTTCCGGTACGGCTCTTACTCGCGCCATCGTCTACCTCCTTGTGGCTGCTGGATCCTTCCCGTAAATGCCAACAAGACGAGCGGGAGCAGAACCACGAGTCCCAGACCGCCCAGACTCGCCAGGTTGTCGGCGAGGGAGAAGGTTTCGCGCGTCGTCAGGTGGAAGGCGAAGTGCGGCAGGGCGAAGGTGAGCCACGCGATGAGGGCGACGCGCACGAGGGTGCGCCCGAGAAATATCCCGGCCGCGGCGAGCATCACGCCCAGGGCCAGGTATCCGGCGCCTACGTCCGAGATCAAGTGCTCGTTGTACGGGCCGAGGGCCGAGACCCAATGTCTGCCGGCGGCCGGAAAATCCTCGTAGAAGCAGCGGGGCGCTGCCAGAGCCCACAGGCCGACCGGCAACGCGGACGCAGCCAGAATCAGCAGCCCGAGCCGCATTCCCCATCCGATCAATGTCCGCTCGTCTCTCGAATCGTTCATCTCGCCTCCTTCTCACTCGATGCGGTCGTAGGCGGAGGGGATCCGGCCCGTCGCAGGATTCCACCTCTCGCGCAGGAACTCTTCCCAGGAGACACTGCCGTGCGTCCCGTCCGGACAGATCAGCGCACCCTCTCGGAACGCCCGCGCCGTCTTACCCGGCACCGGGACCTCGAAGATCCTGCGCCGGCGTCCCGTAACCCCGAGATATGCGCGCGCGGCGCCGGCCAGGGTCCGCACCTCCGGCCCTCCCATGTCCGGAGCGCGACCGGCGGGCTCCGAGAGCGCAAGCTCCACAAGCCGCGCGGCGACCTCCCCCACGTCCACCGACTGGCCGAGGAAGCCCCTGGGGACCAGCATTACGGGCGGCTTTTCGAGCAGCCGGACCATCCCGAGTACAAAATCGTGGAACTGGGTGGCCCGCAGGATAGTGTGCGGCACTGGAGAATTTTCGATCACATGCTCGGTCTCCAGCTTGACGCGGTAGTACGGGTAGGACTGCGCGCGGTCTATGCCGACGATGGAGATGTAGATGACGTGTGACACGCCGGTCCTGGCAGCCGCCCCGAGCAGGCGTTCCGTCCCACCAACGTCCGTCTGGCGGGATTTACGGAACGGGTTCGAAGCGCAGTGGACTATTGTGTCAACACCTTCGACCGCCCGGTCCAACCCCTCGCCCGTCAGTAGATCTCCCCGGACCGTCCCCGGACGCCCGCCACGGCTGAGCGTCAGCGCCTCGACTCCACCGGAACCCAGACACTCTACGACCCTGCTGCCGAGCACGCCGGTCCCCCCGGTAACTAGCACTTTCGATGCGCTCACTCTGAGACTTCCCTTCGAGGTAGAGACGGCACGGCTCGCAGCTTCTCCGGATTGACCACGATGCGGATGGCTTGTATGCGATCTTCCGCTATGTCCAGCGTCACCACGCCCATCGGGTCCTCATCCACGTAGCCGACGATACCGGGCTGGCCGTTGATCTTCGTCTGTCGTACGACGAAACCGGGCGATGTCTTGCCCAGGATGCCGAACAGGAACCGGGAGACCCTGTCGGCACCGCGGATCGGGTTGAGGGCCGCACGCACCCGGCCGCCACCGTCCGACCAGAGGGTAATGTCTTCGGAGAGCAGCCCGAGCAGACCCTCCATGTCGCCGCCGGCACAGACCTCGACGAACCGGCGGGTCAGATCCTCCTCCCGCTCTCGCGACGCCTCGAAGCGGGGACGCCGGGCCGCGACCGCCTCCCGTGCCCGGTGCGAGATCTGGCGGCAATTAGCCTCGCTCTTGCCCACGATGCGCGCTACCTCCAGGTAGTCGTAATCGAAGACCTCGCGCAGCAGAAACACCGCCCGCTCCACCGGGCTCAGGCTCTCCAGCAACACCAGAAAAGCCATCGAGAGCGACTCATCGAGTATTGCCGACTCGGCGGCGTCGGACTCCGGTGCAAGTTCCGTCCCGGTCGGCAGCGGCTCCGGCAGCCAGGGACCGACGTACTCCTCGCGCCGCATCCGGGCGGAGTGGAGTTGATCCATACACAGCCGGGTCACCACCGTCGAGAGATAAGCCCTCGGTGAACGCACCTCTGAGCCGTCCGCTCGCTCCCAGCGCAAGAACGCCTCCTGCACGACGTCCTCCGCCTCCATTACGCTGCCGAGCATCCGGTACGCGATGGAGAACAAGAGCGGCCGGTGCCGGTCGAATACGCTGGTCTTGTTCATAGAGCCCTCGCCACTCCTCTCACCTGTCTCTACATACTAGGACGAGACAGCTTCCCCCGCCGTGACACGCCCAGGTCAAACTTGTGCCGGAAGAGAGATTTCCGTAAGGTTGCGTCCGTGAGATCCAGCCCTTCATCCAGAGATCCCGACGACCGGGACGACAACGACGGAGCCGGTCTAAAAGGCAGCCTGCGCCTCCTGCGGGCGGCAGCGTTTTTGAGCACGTTCGACCGCTTCACCATCGCGCCCATGCTCGTGACCATCGCGGCGGACCTACGGATATCGCTGGCGGAAGTGTCGGCGGCGGCAAGCGTGTACTTCCTGCTCTACGGTCTGATGCAACCCATGTGGGGCATGCTCTCGGATCGCCTCGGCCGGGTGCGCGTGATCCGCCTGGCTCTCATAGGCGTTCTCGTGCCGGGACTACTTTCAGCCTTCGCCCCGAACCTGATGGTGCTCGTGGTGGCGCGGGCCGTGGCGGGCGGGCTCTTCGCGGCGGTAATACCGGCCGCGCTGGTCTACATAGGAGACGCCGTACCGATGACGACGCGCCAGAAGGCCCTCTCGGACCAGCTCGCCGCGAGCGGAGTGGCGACGGCGCTGGCGACCGCCCTGGCGGGCATAGCCGCACACTTCGGGCTCTGGCGTCTAGCCTTCGCGGCGCCGGTAGTGGCCGCCGCCGTACTCGGGCTCGTGCTCGCGCGCCTGCCGGAACCCCGGAAAGATGACGAGAGCGCCGGACCGCTCGCGCAACTCGGACGCTTCGTCCGGCGTCCGTGGGCTATCCTAGTGGTGCTGCTAGCGCTGGTGGAGGGCGGCGTAATCCTCGGCTTCCTCACATATCTGGCCCCATCGCTCGAAGCCGGGGGCTACGGCGCGGCGGTCTCGGGGGTGGCGGTCGGGCTGTTCGGGGCGGCCACGCTGGTCTGGACGCGGGCGGCACCGCGCCTCGCCCAGAGGTTCGGGAAGTCCGCCCTGATCCTGGTCGGCGGCATACTTCTCGCGGCGGGCTACGGAACCGGCGCCGTGAGCCAGAGCTTCGTCGGTGTCGCCGTCTCAGCCTTCCTGGTCGGCGGCGGCTTCGCCTTCATGCACCCCACCCTCCAGAACTGGGCGACCGAAGTCCTCCCTGAGGCCCGCGCGACCGTAATCTCATTCTTCGCCGCCGCTCTCTTCGTCGGCAGCGGGATAGCCACCACCGCCGCCGCCCCACTCGCCGAAGCCGGACGTTTCCCCCTCCTCTTCGCCCTCGCCGCCGCGACGGCCATTCCGCTCGGCATCCTAGGCGGTCTCGCCCGCCGCCGCTACACGCGCGGGCTGGGCTCTCTGTAAGCGTTAAGCTCCGCCGGGATGCGGGTCGGTCTCCCGGTCGGGACCTCGATGCACCCGTGCCGCGTATAGCCGGTTGAGATTACCTCCGTCCCGCGCAGCAGCTCGTACTCGAACCGCAGCGTGGCCCGCTTTAACTCCGCGAGCTTCGTGCGGAGCAGCAACTCCTCGTCGAACCGGGCGGCGCGCTTGTAGAAGATGTGCGCCTCCACGACCACGAAACCGTAGCCCCGATTCTCCAGGTCTGCATACGAGAACCCGGCGGCGCGCAGCCACTCGACACGCCCGATCTCGAAATAGGAGAGGTAGTTTGCGTTGTTGGCTATGCCCTGCGCGTCGGTCTCGGAGTAGCGAACGCGCAGGGAAGTCTCGTGAACTATTACCGACCCTTGAACTCGGCCTTGCGGCGCTCCACGAAAGCGCCCATACCCTCGCTCGCGTCCTCGGTGGCGAAGAGGAGGGCGAACTGGTCGGCCTCGTACTCCAGGCCACTTATGAGGTCCACGTCGAGGGCGCGGTTGGCGGCGGCCTTCGCGTGGCGGACGGCGACGGGGCCGTTGGCGGCTATCTCGGCGGCCATCTCCTTCGCAGCCTTCAGGGCTTCCCCTTGCGGCACGATGTGGTTGACGAGGCCGATCATGCGCGCCTCCTCCGCCTTGATGCGCCGCCCCGTGAAGATCAACTCCTTCGCGATGGCCGGTCCGACGAGACGCGGCAGCCGCTGCGTCCCGCCCATGCCGGGCAGGATACCCAGCCCGACCTCCGGGAAGCCGAAGAGCGCGTTCTCGGCGGCGATGCGGATGTCGCAGGCGATGGCGATCTCGCACCCGCCACCCAGAGCGAAGCCGTTGACGGCGGCTATGGTGGGGATGGGGCTCTTGTCCAGGAGGGCCATCGCGGCGTGACCGATCTCCGCGAAGCGCTTCGCCTCCAGCGGGTCCATCGTGCTCATCGCGGCGATATCCGCGCCCGCCACGAAAGACTTCTCCCCCGCCCCGGTCACGATGATCACGCGCGGCCCCTCCGACTCAAGCTCCAGCAGCGACTGACCGATCTCCTCGACCACCTGCGGGTCCAGGGCGTTCAACTTCTCCTGCCGGTCGATGGTCAGGACGGCAACGCCGTCATCTCCGCGCTCCAACTTCACGTAATCCAAAGCGTCTCCTTGTGTAGAGCCTCGCGGTGCTGACAGGCTGACTAGCTGACAGCCACCGATTCCCGGACGTACTCTACAGCTTTCCCGGTAGGAGTTCCGGGGGTGAAGACTTCGCCGACCCCGAGCTCTTTCAGCTTAGTGATATCCTGCTTCGGAATCGTGCCGCCGCAGAAGACGTGGATGTCTTCGGCCTCGTTCTCTCTCAAGAGGTCCATGATCTTCGGGATGAGCGTCATGTGGGCGCCGGAGAGAATGGAGATGCCGATGGCGTCGGCGTCTTCCTGGATGGCGGCCTCGACGACTTGTTCCGGCGTCTGGTGCAGGCCGGTGTAGATAACCTCCATCCCGGCGTCGCGCAGGGCACGGGCGATGATCTTGGCCCCCCGGTCGTGACCGTCGAGCCCAACCTTAGCCACCACAACCCGTATCGTGCGCGCCATGATCTCCTATCCCAAAGGTCCGTCGTCCCCGGCAATTCCTTTTATTATCCCGCTCTCCCCCCGCCGCCGCAACGCCAGCGCTGCTCCCTTACGGTAGTCCGGCGAACCTTTCGCCCGCGGCTAATCGCCGAATATCTTTCCAGGGTTCATGATACCGCTCGGGTCGGCGAGCTTCTTTATCCGGCGCATGAACGGCAGCGAGTCGCCGTGTTCTCTCTCCAGGTGGCCGATCTTGCCGGAGCCGATGCCGTGCTCGCCAGTGCAGGTCCCGCCGAGCGCGAGGGCGTAGTCCACTATCTCCTCGTTCACCGCCTCAGCCGTCGCAAGGTCCTCCGCGTCATTCGGGTCCACCGGGAAAACGGCATGATAGTTGCCGTCGCCGACATGGCCGAGGATGGCGCCGTCGAGTCCGCGGGAGGCGATAGTCTCGCGGGCGTGCCGCAGAGCGTCCGGTAGCTCGGAGATCGGGACGCACACGTCCGTCGTCATGGGCCGCTTGCCGGGATAGATGTTCTGTATGGCGAGCCCGGCTTCGTGCCGAGCCTCCCACAACTTCTCCCGGCCCGCCTCGTCTTCCTCGAAATCGAACGACTCGCAACCCTCTGAGCCGGAGATGGTGCGGGCCACTTCTACGTCGCGTTCGACGGCAGGCTCCGAGCCGCTGAACTCCAGGAAGAGCGTAGGAGCGACGGCGTAAGAAGTGTCCTTGTAAGCGTTCACGGCTTCGATGGTTCGGGCGTCCACCAGTTCCACGCGTCCGATCCTCATGCCGGACCGGATCATGGCGACCGCCGCCCGTCCCGCGGCCTCTATGTCCGGGAAGACGGCCCGCGCGGCCAGGACCTTCTCCGGTATCGGATACAGCCGCAGCGTCAACTCCGTGAACACGCCGAGCGTCCCTTCCGAACCGACGAACAGCCCGGTCAGGTTGTAGCCGGCCGAAGACTTCATCGCCAGCCCGCCGGTCCGCATCACCGACCCGTCGCCCAGCACCACTTCCAGGCCCAGGACCTGATCCTTCATCACCCCATACCGCACAGCGTTCGTGCCGCTGGCGTTGGTCCCGGCCATCCCGCCGAGCGAGGCGTCCCAGCCGGGATCTACCGGGAAGAGCAGCCCATACTCTTTAAGCGCCGCGTTCAGTTGCTCGTGCGTAACGCCCGGCTCGACGATGGCGATGAAGTCGTCCGGCCGGATCTCCAGTATCCGGTTCATCCGGCCCGTGTCCAGGCTGATGCCGCCGCGGACCGGGATGGTGTGGGCCTCCAGGCTGCTCCCCTGCCCGAACGGCACGACCGGCACGCCGTTCTCGGAGGCGAAGCGCAGGACCTCGACGACCTCCTCCCGGCTCTCCGGGTAGACGACGGCATCCGGGACTCGCGGGTCGTGGTAGGTGAAGACGCCGCCGCCGTGACCTTCCAGTTCCTCGCCCGCCGTAACGACGCGCCCCTCGCCCGGCAACACCTCGCGCAGTTCGGCGGACAGGTCCATCGCGCCTACCCGGCGGCGACCGGGTTCGTCAGAGAGCCCAGCCCCTCAATCTCTATCGTCACCTCGTCGCCGGACTTCAGCCAGAGCTGCGGATCGCGGGCCATCCCGACGCCCGGAGGCGTGCCGGTGGTGATGATGTCGCCGGGGACCAGCGTCATCGCCTGCGAGAGGAAAGAGATCAACTCGGCCACCGAGAAGATCATCTTCGAGGTACTCCCGTCCTGCACCACCTCGCCGTTCAGGATGCAGCGCACCGAGAGGTTCTGCGGGTCTTCGATCTCATCGCGCGTCGCAATGTACGGCCCGATGGGACAGAACGTGTCTATGGACTTGCTCCGCGTCCACTGCCCGCCCTCGGAGAACTGCAGGTCGCGCGAAGAGACGTCATTGCAGTTCGTGTAGCCGAAGACGTAGTCCAGCGCCTCGGACGCCGACACGTTGCGCGCGGCACGTCCGATGATTACGGCAAGCTCCGCCTCGTAGTCGGCCTGCTCGGTGATCGGGGGGATCACGATCTCCTCGCCCGGCCCGACGATGGTGTTCGGATACTTGGCGAAGACTATCGGTTTCTCCGGTATGTCCGCCCCGGTCTCGGCGGCGTGGTCCTCGTAATTCAGCCCGATGCCGATGACCTTCTGCGGGTTGAGCACCGGAGCGTGCAGCCGCGCCTCCGAGAGCGCCACGACCTCCTCGCCCGGCTCCGGGCTATCGCCGCGCTCGATGAACTCGATCATGGTCGAGTCGCCGAGAGGCCTAATCTCCTCGCCCTCCAACGCCCCGATTCTGGGCTCGCCGCCATCTGTCGAAAACGTAACCAGCTTCAAAAAGGACTCCTCTCGAACACACCAAACCAGCGAAAAACATCTTAGCAGCAACAGCCGCCTCCCCGCTTTGGCGGAGCCTAAAGACCGTACAACACTACGGCTGCAAGCGTTCGATCTCCCACCCGCCATTCTCCCGCCGGTACAAGAGCCTGTCGTGCAACCGGTTCTCGCGACCCTGCCAAAACTCGATAATCTCCGGCTTCACCCGGTACCCGCCCCAGAAAGGCGGTCGTGGAACCTCCCCCTCCCCGAAACGACGCTCGACCTCGCGCAGCCTCGCTTCGAGAGCGGCCCGATCCGCGACCGGCCGGCTCTGCTCCGAGGCCCACGCTCCGAGTTGGCTGCCACGTGGACGGCTGGCGAAGTAGGCGTCGGACTCTTCCGCCGCGATGCGCTCCGCACGACCCTCGATCCTCACCTGACGCTCCAGTTCGCCCCAATAGAACAGCAGCGCGGCGCGCGGGTTCTCCAGGAGATCACGGGCCTTTCCGCCCTCGTAGTTGGTGTAGAAGACGAAACCCCGATCGTCGAATCCTTTCAACAACACGGTTCTAGCGGACGGCTTCCCTCCAGCAGTCGCGGTAGCGACTATCATGGCGTTAGGCTCGTGCAGGTTCGCCGCCTGAACCTCCTCGAACCACCGGCGGAATTGCTCTATTGGGTCCCGGTGGATTTCGGACTCGCGCAGGCCAGCGCGGGTGTACTCCTTGCGCAGCCGG
The DNA here is from genome assembly GCA_937873125.1 of uncultured Actinomycetes bacterium. Classification (GTDB taxonomy): domain Bacteria; phylum Actinomycetota; class Rubrobacteria; order Rubrobacterales; family Rubrobacteraceae; genus JACDDK01. The sequence goes on from CALMWA010000303.1 coordinate 10,704, forward strand.
GCGATGGAGTCCAATCGAACGGCCCTACCAGCCCCAGGTTCCGGGAGCGCCCTTGAACGGGCCGACGATCTCCGGCGTGATCCAACCGCCGTAAAAGTCCCCCTCTTGCGACTCGACCTTCTCTCCGCCGACCCAACATCCATCCATCCGCGACGGATAGAAGGCGACGTAGTCCTTGAGATCCGTGAAGGAACGAACTGGCTCCGGGTAGTACCAGGCCGCCTGCCGCTCCGTCCGCTCCTCCGTTACGATATCGTAGTAGCGTGCCCGTCCCTTCCATTCACAGTAAGAAGTCCCGTCCGAGTCTTCTAGATGCTCCATCCGGATGTCCTCCGGCGGTATGTAATACACGGGTGGATGGCTCGTCTCCAGGACCCTCTTCGCCCGCGTGGTGTACGCGATCGTCACCCCGCCGAAGACGGCCTTGACCTTCTTCTCCACGTCCTCCATCCGCGGCGGCCGCGGATAGTCCCACACCGATTCCTGGCCGGGGCCAGGCTCCACGCGCTGACTACCCATGATGACGCCTCCTCTTGTACGGCTAATCGCTGATCTCACCGAGGATTATATGAACACCGAACGGACTGAGCCACGAGAGCGTTCACTCTGCGCGTCTACTCACCAGGAACACGTAGCCCATCCACCACAGAACGCAGTGAATCGACGATGCGCTCGCGAGTCATCTCCAACTCGCGCCGCTGATATAGATAGAGGTCTATGTTCAGCGCCGCCAGCAACGTGTCCGCCACGCACTCGGCATCCAGCCCAGGACGTATCTCACCCTCCTCTGACGCCTCCCGTAACAGACCCGCCACAATCTCTCGTAACCCCTCATAGAACGGATTGCGGTGCATCTCTATACGCCGGTCACCACCGGCCGCGTCCCTCACCGCACCGAGTAGCGGCGCGTTCTCTTCGTTGAACTTTGCCAGCCGTCCCAGAAACCATTTCAGACGCCCCAACGCCGTGCCTCGGCTCCCGATTCTCCGCCGCGACTCGTCCTGGAAGGCTTCGATCTCCTCTCCGAGCAACGCCGAACAGAGCGCGCCCTTATGCTCGAACCTGCGGTAGAGCGTCCCCTGCCCAACCCCCGCAACGCGCCCGATCTCGTGCATGCTCACCGAGTCCACACCCCGCTCCTCAAAGAGCCGCCGGGCCGCGCCCAGCACTTTCCGCCGGCTCTCCACTGCATCCCTCCGCTCCCCACGCACCGCGCCTCCGACACCCATCTCCGAACCTCCCTTGATAAACGGACAATCGTCCGTTAACATCTAAATGGACATTTGCCCATTTAAGTTTAACAGGCGCGCGGATGTCGGGCAATTGGACCATAGCGAT
>CALMWA010000304.1 GCA_937873125.1 uncultured Actinomycetes bacterium
TCTGGACGCGCGTGCGGAACATGAACATCGTCTTCACGCCGTACGGGTGGGAGTGGCGGATCCGCGAGGGCCAGCTCTCTGCGGCCCTGCTGCGGCCGCTGCACCCGCTGCACGCCGACATCGCGGGCTTCGCGGGCTGGAAGATCCCCACGATCGTGATGTGGCTGCCGATCGCGGCCGTGCTCTGGCTGATCTTCGACCCCACTCTGGATCCGACCCTGCTCGAGGTGGCGGTCTTCTCGGTCGCGATCTGGGGCGCGTACCTGATCCGGACGATGTTCCTCTCGGCGCTCGGGATGATCACCTTCTGGACGACGCGGGTGAGCGCGATCTTCGAGCTCGCGATCGCGCTCGAGCTGCTGCTCTCCGGGAGGCTCGTCCCGCTCGAGTTCATGCCCGACTGGGCGCAGGACGTCGCGGGCTTCCTGCCCTTCCAGTGGTCGTTCTACTTCCCGATCCAGTCGCTCGTCGGGGCCTACACGACCCGCGAGCTGCTCACCGGGCTCGCGATGCAGGCGTTCTGGGTCGCCGTCCTCACGGGGATGACGATGGTGGTGTGGCGGTTCGCGGTGCGGCGCTACTCGGCGGTGGGGAACTGAGAGCGCTCCGCCTCGCCTGGCTCTTCTTCCGCGTCGGCTCGCTGAACGAGCTCCAGTACCGCGCGAACTTCTTCATCCAGCTGCTCCAGTCGGCGGTGTCGGTGGCGACGGCGATCGTCGTGCTGAAGCTCGTCTACGCGCAGACGGACGAGCTGAACGGCTGGAGCGAGTCGGAGCTGCTCGTCGTGATGGGGATCCAGATCCTGCTCGGGGGCGTGATCCGGACGACGATCCAGCCGAACATGCAGCGCCTGATGGAGGAGGTGCGCGACGGGAAGCTCGACTTCGCGCTGACGAAGCCGGAGGACTCGCAGGTGCTCGTCTCGATCCGCGACGTCCAGATCTGGCGTGCCGTCGACGTGATCTCGGGCGGCGCCGTCCTCGGCTACGGGCTTTCCGGGCTCGACCACGCGGTGACCGCGGGCGACGGCCTGCTCTTCCTCGCGCTGCTCGCGGTGGGGGCGGTGACGATCTACTGCTTCTGGCTCGCGATCGCGACGCTCGCGTTCTGGATCGTCAACGTCTGGAGCATCATGGAGCTCTTCGACGGCGTCTACCAGACGGGTCGCTGGCCGGTCTCGATCTACCCGCTCTGGCTGCGCCTCGGGGTGACGTTCCTGATCCCGATCGCGTTCGCGATCACCGTGCCCGCGGAGGCGGCGACCGGGCGGCTCGACTGGCAGACGGCCGCGCTCGCGCTCGGGTTCTGCGCCGTGCTGTTCGCGCTGACGCGGTGGTGGTGGGGCTTCGGCCTGCGCCGCTACTCGGGCGCGTCGGCCTGACGCCGGGGGGACTCGCCCCACGGCGCCAGGCCGGCGACACAGGTCAGTCGTCCTTCTCGTGAGCGCCGATCGCGCGGCGCATGATCCGGAAGAGGTCGGTCTGGTCGATCAGGCCGACGACGTTCGCCGCCTGCGGCCCCTGCGCCGCGACGCGGACCTGCGACCCCGTGTGCCCCTGCGACGTGGGCGTGGCGCCGGTCCCGTAGCTCACCTGCATCACCTCTCCCTCGTCGGTCGTGAGGAGGCTGCCGAAGCCGGCGACGGTTGCGTTCACCTCGACGATCTGGCTCGTGTGGGCGTGGTCTGCGGTGACGACGACGAGCGTGTCCCTGTTCTTCGCGGCGAAGTCGAGCGCGACGCGGACGGCGCGGTCGAAGTTGACCGTCTCCCCGATCTGCTCACACGGCTGCGAGGCGTGGTCGCGCTTGTCGATCGAGGCGCTCTCGACCTGGAGGAAGAAGCCCTTGCGACGGCTCTTCTTGCCCGAGGCGAGGAGCTCCAGCGCCTTCGCGGTCATCTCGTCGAGGCTGGGCTCGTTCGACGGCCGCCCGTTCTCGAGGCACCGCTGTGGCCCGCTCGCCGGCTTCGCAGCCGGGAGCCCCGTCCACTCCATGCTCATGTTGCCGGCGTTGAAGAGCCCGAGCAGCTTCTTCCCGGACGGAGCGGCGAGCAGCTGCGCCCGGTCGGTGACGACCTCGTAACCCTGGCGGACTGCCGACTCGATCACCGTCTTCCCCGCGTCCGGGCCACCGTCGACGAGCTGGTCGTAGCGGGCCTTCCCGCCTCCGAGCAGCACGTCGACGCCCTTGTCGACCGACTGCTCGGCGATCGAGCCCGGCCCGCCCGCCGACTTCCGATCCTGCGGGCACGAGCTCATGTTCTGCGGGCCCTGGCAGCCACGGAGCCGGACGTGCGACATGGGCGCCGCCGGAGTCGCGTCCGTGAGCTCCGCGGTGGAGACGTTGCCGGTCGCCATGCCGCGGCGCTCCGCGAGCTCGAGGATCGTCGTCAGGTCCTCATCCGAGCCCGGGCTCGTGGAGATGCGTCCGTCCGACGTCTTCACCCCGGTCGACCATGCGGTTCCGGTCGACGCGGACTCGGGCGTGTAGTCGGGCTTCGACGGTGCATCCTCGCGGACGGAGTAGGTCGTCATCTGACCCGTCAGCGGCAGCTCGTCGAGCGCGAGCCGGCCGGATGCGCCGACCGTGTAGTTCCGGGCGATCGTGATCTCCGAGTCGCCCATGCCGTCGCCGATCAGCAGGATGACGTTCCTGGCCTTCCCGCCCTCGATCGCGCGCTCGAGGCTCGACGAGCGGTCGCCGTTGTTCGCGACGGCTGCGCCCGTGAGGGTCGTGAGCGCGAGCGTGAGCAGTGTCCCGGCCGCCAGACGCCGCCGGCGCGTGTTCTTCCCCACTGTGATTCCTCCCCTGTCGTTGAGCGAAGGTCCTGCGTGGGGAGTGTCCGCAGCCTGCCTGGGGAGATGGGCTGCCAGGCGGTGAAGATCAGGTGTTCGTGTGGTGCGGCTAGCCGCGCGTGACCTGGAGGACGCCGAGGCACATCTCGTCGGTCGTCCCCTCGCCCCAGACGACGTAGCGCGGGTCGCCCTCGCGGAGCGAGGCGTCGTGGCGGCAGGTGACACGGACGGTGTCGCCCGGCTCGGCCACGACCGGCTCGACGAACGTGTACGCGTTCTGCCAGTGGAAGTCCCAGCGCGGGATGTCGAGCAGGACGCGTGCGCCGTCCGTGCCCGGGTTGAGCTCGACGCGGATCGAGCGCCCGAGCAGGTGCATGTGGCCGGCGACGCCGTGGATCGTCGTCCGCGTGTCGAAGCCGCGGTCGCACGTCGAGACCGGGCCGGCGCGCGGCGCGCCGAACGGGCTGCCGCCGCAGAGCACCTGGAGCCCGGCCGGGAGGAGCGCAGCGCCGGCCCCGCGCTTGGCGACGAGGTCGGCGAGCGCGGCCTCGCGCGCGCAGAGCGGCCCGCTCTCGTCGGGCGCGCACGGAAGCTCGACCGGACCGGGGACGAGCATCGTCGACGCGGGCTCGAGCGCCGCGTCGGCCGGAGCGAACGTGAGCGCGGCGGCCGTGAGGTCGGCTGCGCTGAAGGGACGGATGCGGAGGCGCTGGGTCTGGAGGGGAGTGAACAATGTCTAAGGGGCCACTGTAACATGAGGGTAAGCGCGGATGGCTGCATCGTGGGTCACAAGAGGCGACTCATATACGTGCGCCCTTGCTCTGATTATCTGGTCGGCTGCGTCACGGTGAAAAGGTGCAGGCAGGCGTGTTGACTCGACTACGACTTGGGGCGTAAGGTCAAGCAGCCTAGTGCCTGGATACGCACTGGCTTGACTGAGCCAACTATCGATTGTGATTGGTAATTGGAGACGCCCATACTCAACGAGTTTCGCAACTTCCCAGACGGAAATTATGCTTACCTCTAATCCTTCATTTTCGTGCTGCTCTATATAAGTCAGATGGTCTACTGACAAACGAGCATCTCCATGTACCCACCATATCGAGATGTGGGTATCCAATATTATCATCCGAGCACATTCCAGTCGTCCTGAGCAACCGGCTCAGTCGGATCGTCATATCTTACAGGTGTATTACGTAGTGGGTACCGATACCGTGTTTGAGGTAACGATCCAGGGCCTGGCGTGAAGATTACTTCCACGCTTTCTCCTTCTTGAAAAGGCAAGTTATTCAATGAAAACTTACCCTCCGGCTCAACAGTCGTTTCGACTCGATGAGCTTGCATTCTTAGCCTCCCTAATCTCGGCGGTGTGGCCAAATCCGAAACTTGTATGTTGACACATTTTTCCTACACCCTTATACTATCATCAACAACCGCATACCGCAAAAAGACATCGAACAGGACGAATACGCGTGAGAGCGAGGCACAGAGAGCCGGAGATGGTGTGAACCGGCGCCGGCGCGCAAGCGGAATGGACCTGGGAGTCGCGCACCGAAACCCCTTTGGGGAGTTCTAAATTCTAAATCTTGAGTTCTAAATGGTGAACTCGGGTGATTTATAACTTAGAACTCATAACTTAGAACTCGATTGAGGGAGTAGGCTGCGCCGGAGGCCCACCGTTACGGGGGCAGAGTATTCAAGTTGCATCACATGGCGCGGCCCCGTACTCGCAAAGCGCGGCACTAGCCGAACTAGGGTGGCACCACGAACCAGATTCGTCCCTTTCCATATTGGATTGGGGCGTTTTTGATTCGATGTTGCGGGTTGTCGGTTGGGATATGAGGGATGCAGGGGACACACCACTTTCCACATATCGGTCCTAGCACTTAGTTAGCACGTACTAATAAAAGGAGACACGCACATGGACGGTACTGAAATCAAAGAGGCGTTGAAAAGCAAGGATCTCTCGGGGGAGCGCACCAAATACATGCTTGAGGAGGACCAGATACCACGCAGGTGGTACAACATCCAGGCGGACCTCCATGCGCCCGCGCCTGCTGTGCTGCACCCCGGCACCGGGCAGCCTATCGGCCCCCCAGACCTCGCGCCACTCTTCCCGATGGAGATTATCATGCAGGAGGTGTCGCAGGAACGCTACATAGACGTGCCCGACGAGGTGCGCGACATATACAAACTCTATCGTGCCACGCCCCTTTATCGCGCTCACAGGCTCGAAAAGGCGCTTGATACCCCGGCCCGTATCTTCTACAAGTACGAGGGTGTCAGTCCGGTTGGTAGCCACAAATCGAACACAGCCATCCCGCAGGCTTACTATAGCAAGCAGGAAGGCATCACCCGCCTCTCGACCGAGACGGGAGCGGGGCAGTGGGGCAGCGCTCTCTCGATGGCGACCCAGATG
>CALMWA010000305.1 GCA_937873125.1 uncultured Actinomycetes bacterium
GATTGGGTCTCAGCCGATGCTGGACAACACGCTATACCTCGGTTTCGCCGCGTTCTTCCTCCTGGTGGGCCGGGGTCCTATCTCCATAGACCGCCTGCTGCTGCCGCGCCTGGAACCTCCAGAGCGCCTGATGCGGCACGCGATGACCGCCTTGCGCGTGGGGTTGGGTCTCAGCTTCGTGGTCGTGGCATTCACTGAGAAGTTCGCCAACCTGCCGCTCTCTCGCTCCTTCCTCGAACGGTATCCGCTCAACTTCACGAGCGCGCTCGGTATCCCGCTTCCGGATGACGTCTTTATCCTCTTCGCCGGGGCCGTCGAGTTGCTGGTGGGTCTGTGGATACTCTCCGGCATCTTCCCGCGCGAAATAGCCCTGGTCGCACTCGTCCCGGTGAACCTGACGCTGACGATCTTCAACTGGTCGGAGCTGATAGGACACCTCCCGATCTACGGTATCCTGGCCGTGATGTTGCTCTGGGAGCCGGGCCGCGAGAACCTCGCGCTGTGGCTGAGGGGACTGCGTGAAGGTCCGTTAGGCATTAGCCCGGCTACCAAAGTGAGCGATTACGGCGAAACCGACCGTCGTGGCGGAACTTCAGCGGAGCGCCAGGAGCCGATGAAGTCTATTTGAGAAGGTTACTTCTCGAAGCGGAGTTGGACTGTAGTGCCGCGGCCGGGAGTGGAGATCACGTCCAGCTTCGCGCCCACTTCTCCGGCCCGCCGGCGCATGTACTGGAGGCCGAGGCCGGGCGGCGGGTTTTGTGTGTCGAAGCCCCGGCCGTCATCCCGGATGCGGACGATGAGCAGCGAGCCCACCCTCCTGGACTCCAGGTAGAGGTTACGGGCTCTGGAGTGCTTGGCCACGTTCCAGAGAGCCTCGACGAAAACTCTGGTGAGGGCGGCGATCTGGGCGGGGTTCAGGGTCTCCAGCGGAGCTTGCAAATCGTCGTGGGTCTTTACTCCGAAGTACTCCTCGAACTTCCGCAGTCGCTGGCGGAGGAAGTCGCCGGCTTTGGGCGGGGTCTCCTCTCGAAGGGTCTGAAGCTCGTCGTAGGGGCGTGAGATCTGGAACTCCGCTTCCCTCGAAGCCCTCAGCGCCCTCTCGAACATCTCGCGGGCGGCTTCGCCGTCGCCACGGCGCTCGGCGTCGAGGGCGGCGCGCAGAGTCAGGGAGATACCGTGAACGTTCTGCTTCACGGTGTCGTGCAGCTCGTAGAGGATCTTGCCTTGCTCCAACTCGCGGGCCAGAGCTTCCTGTTCCTCGCTAAGTCCTCGGCTGACAAAAGAGATCAGGCCGATCCGCACCGCAAGATAGAGTAGCAGGATCGCCGCGCCGGCTGATACATAGGCGGGTAATGGCGGGTTGAACGCCCCCCACAGCAGCATGATTCCGAAGTGCAGCGCGGGAGAGAGCGGTCCGAGCCAGAAGGTAAGTACCCGCCACGGCGCTATGCGGTGCTGGGACGTTAGAATCGCCGGCGCGGCCAGCGTTGTTGTTGCCGAGAGCCCGATCAGCACGATGCCCAGAGCCCAGAAGAGGTCGGGCCAGTTTCCCAGATCATACGGCCCTCCGGATCGGAGCCCGAGGTACATGGTGTCCGCCATCAGGAACGCCAGAAAACCGCCGATCAAGAACCCTGCGAATCGGGGTCTTTGAGAGGTGGACATCACCACGAGGCCCAGGTACAGCAGCGCCGCGTCGCAGACCGGCTGAAAGAGGGCGACCGTCGCGTCTCGCAGACCGTTCAGTCCGGCCTCTGCCGCGCTTGGTCCGAGGACGAAGTACCAGGCCAACGTGCCGACGGAGAGCATGATGCTCGCGGCGTCTAGAGCGCTCACCAGAGTCACCCTGTGTGTCGTGTGCGCCACCAGGTGCAGCATGGCCCCGAAGAACAGCGAGTAAGAGATAGCATATGCGACGTCTTGCGGCGCCAGCACCGGCGTCACGCCGGTGTTCAGGAACTTGCTGACGGTCCAGAGAAGGTCTCCCGCAAAGCGCAGGACCACCCCACCACCCATCAGTATCCAGAAGAGCCGCTCGGAACGCTCGGTACTCGCGAGGACGACCGTCACAGCCAATCCGGCGAAGATCATGGCCGACCACGATATACCCAGCGACGTCAGAGACCTCGCGGCGGAGTCTTCGGGAAGTATAGCGAAGAGCAGCGTACCGGCCGTCCAGCACGCCAGAGCCGCCGCCAGCGTGACTCTTGGACCACGCAACCTCATCGCTTCAGATATCTGCAAAGATCGTCCTCCTTACGCATCCTAGCAATGCAGATAACGTAAGGCTACTCTAGCACGGTACGCGACCGTGCTAGAGTAGCCTCTCCAGTTAAGGGTCGTTGGGGAGGAGTCTCATGGAATACGGGCGGCTGGGCAACACGGGGCTGATGGTCTCTGATCTGTGTCTGGGGTGTATGACATTCGGACGCGAGACGGACGAGGCGGTCTCGAAGGAGATCGTCGCCCGCTTCTTGGACGCCGGCGGTAACTTTATAGACACTGCCGACGTCTACTCGCAGGGCGTCTCCGAGGAAATTACCGGCCGCGCCATACAGGGCGTCCGGGACGACGTGGTTCTCGCCACGAAGGTCCGCTTCCCGATGGGCGACGGCCCGAACGACGCCGGTCTCTCCCGCAAGCACATCACCCGGAGCTGCAATGCCAGCCTGAAGCGACTGGGCACGGACTACATAGACCTCTACCAGGTCCACTGCTGGGACGCCGCCACCCCGCTGGAAGAGACCCTCTCCACCCTCACGGACCTCGTACGCGCCGGCAAGGTCCGCTACGTCGGCGTCTCCAACTTCACGGCCTGGCAACTCGCGAAGGCGGCGGGCGTGAGCGAGCTTCGGGGCTTCGAGCGTTTCGTGTGTCTGCAACCGCAATACTCGCTGGTCGAGCGCAACATCGAGCGGGAGATACTGCCGGTTTGCCGGGGGGAGGGGCTCGGCGTCATACCTTGGAGCCCTCTCGGCGGCGGCTTCCTCTCCGGCAAGTACCGCCGGGACGAGAAGCCGCCTGAAGACTCGCGCATCGCCGGGGCCGAGGAGCCGATGGAGGAGCACTGGTCCCGCCGCGCCACCGAGCGCAACTGGCGCGTCCTCGACGCCGTCGGCGCGTTAGCGGAGGCAACCGGCAAGTCCTACGCCCAGGTCGCCTTCAACTGGCTCTTGCGGCAGGATGCCGTCACCGCGCCCATCATCGGCGCGCGCACGATGGAGCAATTAGAAGATAACCTCGGTGCGACGGGCTGGGAGTTGACCGAGGAACAGACACGCAAGCTCTCCGAGGCCGGAGCCCTTGAAGAGACCTACCCGTACCGCTTCATAAAGAACGCCCAGCGCATATGATAGAGTCGTAGCATGGATAAATACTCGTTCGATGTGAGTATGACGCCGGAGGCGCGAGCGTTGCTCAAGCCTGGTGAGGCGCTCGTCCTCGACTGGACGCGGCTCACTATGTGCTGCGCCGGAGCTGGAGAGGTGGTCTTGTACGCCGCAAGAGAGGACAGCCTGCGCAAGCGTAAAGGGCTCGTGCGTTTGAAGGGCGAAGACCCGATCTACGCCGCCCGCGCCATCTTTCCGCACCTCGCCGGCCGGAGCGTTCGTCTCGACGCGAAGAAGACCTTCGGCCTCCGCCGCTTCGTCTCCGACCTGCCCGGAGACTTCGGGTTGCGCGCCGTGATGGGCCGCCTTCCAGAGCCCGAGAAGACGGCCCGCTAGAGAATCTCAGGCGCGGTCTTGAAGCCCGCTAGCTCCGGCCATCCCGGTGCAGTGGGCGCAGCAGTAGAAAGAGCCGTCAGCTTCGACGTCGTGGCCGATCACCTTGACCCCGCAGTACTCGCACGAAGGGGCGAGCGCGTGGATCGCGCACTCGAAGCTATCGAAGGTGTGTGCGTCGCCAGCGGGCATGGTTACCTGAAACGTCTTAGCGTTCGGTACACCGCACACAAACGCGCCCACGCTTACCGTGGTTGCCGTAAAATGAGACGGATGGCACGAGGATTATAGAGAGGAGGCGCGGCGCGGGCCGCTCCGGCTAGAGTAAGAGCCCGCGCCACAACTCATGGAAAGTTTAACATCGGCACTTCAAGAAGGTAAATGTGATGGCTGCCTCAAGCCATCCGCTGGTCTTACAATTAGCGCTGGCGACCGTCTCTGCGAGAGATGTACGGCTGTCTTTTTGGCTGCGGCGGTATTGCTTAACGAGAAAGTCATCGAAGAAGATATTCTCATACCCACGCTTGTTTTTGCCAAGATCGCGGGAGGGTCTTTAGGTCATGCGGCTCTCGCCAAGGAGAAAAAGTCTGTTGCAGGGTTGGACATAGTTAGGCTCATGTATGCTGCAACAGATTGGCCCGCCGAGAACGCGGAGACGGATGGTTATGCTGGCTGGGAACTCTTGCGCATCGTGGAGGATGTGCCCATTTTGCGAGTCCGCCCTCTGGCGGCGATATCCGAAACACACCCCGATACCCGGATTCTAAAGAGTGTGCGCATCCAAGTGTTGTCTAGGCACACCAAGCCTGCTGAGGTAGGCAAGGAATACGAACGCCGGTTATCAGAGCGCGACGTTCGTTGGAGCGAAAACAACAGTGGCTATATCTCGTACCAGACACTTAACGGTTTCCTTCAAATAAAAGTCGGCCTTGAAGGCACGATAAGTCCGCTCATGGCGAAAAGTGTCGGCGCCGACACTTTGTATTCTTGGCCGGCGTACAATTTTCCATCCCCTACACTCGTGGCAGATATCTACAGCAGTTTGCTAGGTTCAGCGGACAAACGCGCCGCGCGAGGATTCGCGTACGATCTCGACCTCTACAATCAGCCACATCGAGCGAGGTCTGCCAAGAAGATCATATTAGCCTTTGCTGCCTGGCACATCGGAGAGGGACCACGGACCAGGATACCGCCGAAGTCTCGACCGCGTGTGGCCGGAGTGCTTAATAGACAGCTTCTCGATCCGTCTGAACGCTTGCCAGACGAAAGTTGGAGTTCATCCGATAAAGTTTGGCGGGATGTAGAGGATCTCGCCAGGCGATTTGTTCGGCTGTATGCTGGAGGTCCAGGGATGTTTTTGACCAAGAGTTAGCCTAAACTCCTGGTTAGAGAACTTATCAGTTAGGTTTTAGTTTGGGCGTGTGCTTGAGATACGACACACGCTTACCATTAGTCAGGCCGCCAAAGAACTAGGAGTTAGCTCTAGCTGGCTCAGGTTCGGCGAGAGGCTCGGATCGCTGCCTCTCGCTCGGCGCTCGGCGGGTGGTCAGCGCCGCTACACCGCTGAGGATGTCGAACGGCTGCGACGCCTCGGCGTAGGTGAGCGTAGGCGACGCCTTGAGGCTGACCGTGGGTAGTCGAAACACTGCTACGGTCGTCTCGCGCACCTACAACGCCACCCCGGATGCCTGTACCCAGGCCGTAAAGCTCCTCCTGAACACTGTATGTAAAGAAAATGCCGCCGGTGTACCCAGCACCAACGGCGACGACGCGAAAGGATCTAAGAATGTCTCGCGCCACAATCAGTATACAAGATAGCCCTCCACCAACCAACACGAGGAAGCGGCCCAAAGGCTACGCGCCGTGGCGGCCTCATCGCAAGACGAAGGTCGTGCTCGCGCAAGTGGATGAGGTGCTCCGCGAGTACCGGGAGCACCTGCCTCTCACGGTGCGCCAGATCTTCTACCGGCTCGTCGGGGCGTTTGAGTTTCCGAAGACCGAGCAGGCTTACGAGCGGTTGGGTAACTACTTGGTCCGGGCTCGTCGTGCGCGGCTGATTCCCTTCGACTACATCCGCGATGATTCAGCGACGGTCATGGATCATCTGCACTTCGACGGCGAGGAGGACTTCTATAGCTACGTCCACGATCTAGGGCGCAACTACAAACAGGACAAGCTCGCCCGCCAAAAGGTTTCTATCAGGATTCATTGCGAGGCCGAGGGCATGATGCCGCAGCTCCATAGAGCCCTCGAACCCTACAGTGTCCCGGTCTACTCATGCTCGGGGTTCGACTCCCTGACCGCTCGTCGCCAGCTTGCAAAGTGGTGTCACGACACCTACGTCTACCGTGGCAAGTTCCCGGTCATGTTGCACTTGGGAGACTATGATCCCGACGGCGAGTCGATATTCGACAGTCTCGTCGAGGATGTAGTCGGCTTTCTGGAAGTAGACGCGCCGCATGTTGCGGAATTGTCGCGGACCTCGCCGCTGTTTAAGCGCGTGGCACTGACCGAATGGCAGGTACAACACCACGGCTTACCAACAGCGCCGCCGAAGAAGACCAGCTCCCGCACCGCGAATTGGTCGGGAAGCGCAACATGTCAACTGGAGGCGTTACCGCCGGATCGTCTCCGACGCCTCGTCGTCGCAACGGTGGAAGGCTATCTCGACGACCAGCTCCTAGAAACTGATCGGGAAGCCGAAGTAACGGCCCGCCGTAACATTGCGGGAGCGCTGCCAGCACCAGGCGGTGCAGCGTGAGGCCCGTGGATCTGGTCCTGGAAAGAGCACAGAACAGCCGCAAGGCTGGCTCCGGCTGGCTGGTAAGGTGCCCGCTACCAGACTACGGGCAAGGCCGCGGCGACAGGAACCCGAGCGTGAGCGTCACCGAGGCAGACGATGGCCGGGTGCTCGTCAACTGCCAGGCCGGATGCGAGACGGAGGATATCGTCTCCGAGTGGGGTCTCAAGATGAGCGCTCTGTTCGAGCAGTTGAACGGACAGGGGGGAGGGGGGTCTTATATCCCCCCGGAAACAGGGTCAACGGATCAACCGGCTACGCTACAGAACTACGCCGCCTACGTCGGGCTTCCCGTGGAGTTCCTGGAGAATCTGAGTCTTGAGCAGTATTACCGTCTCGGTAAACCAGCGGTGCGTATGCCCTACTTAGACGAGGCTGGCGAGGAGATCCTGCTGGTTCGCTCGCGGGTGTCGCTTACGGGCAAGCCCAAGATCCTCACCCGCAAGGGAGACAAACATCGCCTCTACGGTCTGTGGAAGCTCGAAGAAGCCAGGGAAGCCGGCTATGCTTGGCTAGTCGAAGGGGAGTCGGACTCTCAAACCGCCTGGTACTACGAGGAGCCCGCCATCGGTATCCCCGGCGCCAACGGCTGGAAGCCGGAGTGGACTCCGGAGCTACACGGCATTGAGAAGCTCTACTTCGTGGTAGAGGATGAAGCCGGAGAAGCCTGCTACAGAAAGCTCGCCGCCACGCCCGATATTCAGGAGCGACTTTACCGCGTCGAGCTGGATGGCGTGAAGGACATCTCCGAACTGCATAGAACCGACCCGGAGCATTTCCGGGAGAGGCTAGGTAAGGCCCGGCGAGAAGCGCGCGCCTGGCTCGATATCGCAGAGACCGAGGCTCAAGAGCGAGGCCGCGAGGCGTGGGCGCTCTGTAGTGAGCTAGCTGAAGCACCGGATATCCTCGAAGAGTTCTCGAAGGATCTCGTCAAATCCGGCGTGACCGGAGAGAGGGACAACGGGCAACTCCTCTACCTCGCGCTCACGAGCCGCGTGCTGGACAAGATAGTAAGTGCGGCCGTCAAGGGACCGTCTTCGGGAGGCAAGTCCTACCTCGTCAAGAGCGTAGTGAGTTTCTTTCCCGAGACAGCCGTCTACCAATTCACCTCGTTCTCAGAGAAGACCCTCTTCTATACTGAGGAACCTCTTTCGCACCGCATCCTCATCCTTGCTGAAGCCGCTGGAGGAGGCGAGTATCAGGAGTACACGATACGGACGCTTCTCTCCGAGGGACGGCTCGAATACGAGTTCGTGGAGAAGACCGCTGAGGGTCTCAGGGCTCGGCGTATCTGCAAGGAAGGTCCGACAGGATTCATCACCACCACGACCCGCCAGAGGCTTCACGCCGAGAACGAGACAAGGTATCTCAGCCTCACCGTGACGGACACGAGGGAGCAGACCCGCCAGATATTCAGGTCGCTGGCATCGAGCCCCGAACCGCCGGATATGACGAGGTGGATCGCACTTCAGAGTTGGATAGAAGCTCAAGATAACCGGGTCATCATCCCTTACGCCTCACGGCTCGCTGAGAGAATGGGAGACGTTGCGGTACGGCTCAGGCGTGATTTCTCGGTAGTCTTGAGCCTCATCAAGACGCACGCCATCTTGCACCAGGCGACGCGGGAGCGCGACTCGGAAGGGCGGATAGTGGCGACCCTCAAAGACTACACCCGCGTCCGGGAAGTGGTCTCCGGCCTGATAGCCGAAGGTGTGGAAGCAACCGTGCCGAAGACCGTTCGGGAGACAGTGGAAGTCGTCTCGAAACTCATCCTGGAAGGTGACGAAGACTGGGTTACGAATCGGGCCGTCTCCGAGGAGCTTGATATAGACAAGGCGGCAGCTTCGAGACGCGTAAGAGCGGCGGTTGATCGTGGATACATCACGAACCTCGAAGATAGGCGCGGACATCCGGCGCGGCTCGTCATCGAGGAGAGCATGCCAGAAGACGCAGAGATCCTGCCGTCCGCCGAACAACTCGAAGGC
Source organism: uncultured Actinomycetes bacterium (assembly GCA_937873125.1). GTDB lineage: Bacteria > Actinomycetota > Rubrobacteria > Rubrobacterales > Rubrobacteraceae > JACDDK01. The sequence goes on from CALMWA010000305.1 coordinate 8,508, forward strand.
GAGAGGGACCGTTGCGCGGTTGACCTTATTTCGCAGGGGATACAGCACCCCCCTCCCCCCTCTAAGA
>CALMWA010000306.1 GCA_937873125.1 uncultured Actinomycetes bacterium
GGCATGGGCCTGCTGTACGGATCACAACACTTCTTCAGGGCGTACGCCGATTACGCGCTGCTGGTACGCCCCTGGCTACCCCTGGAACGCAGCGCAGCCTGGTTTTCGTCGTGGTCGGGACTCTGGGGCCTGGTATTTTTCGGGACGTTTGCTGTCTTGCTGCTACCGGCCGGCAGACTGCCGTCGCGCCGCTGGCGGCCCATAGTGTGGATGACCATCTCCGGCTCCGCGCTGTTCGCCGTCGGGGAGACATTCAGGTCCGGCCCCTCTTTCACCCACTACGTCAACAACCCGATCCCGGTCACGTTCTTCGCCGGAGACTTCCTGCCCGCAAACCGCTTTTTCGAGCTTTCGAGTATCGCCGGGGGCGCGCTGCTTTCGGCAGGCTGTCTGGCCGCGTTGGTTTCGCTGGCACTCCGCCCGCGACCTTCCGGAACCGGCGAGCATGGACGGTTCGGGTGGCTCGCGGTCACAGCCGTTCCGGCGCTGGCGATCTCGCTCATCGTCTTGCTGGACCGGACGATCGAAAGGCTCGCTCTGCTCTTCGCGCAGGAACCAGTCTGGCTCGCGCTCTGGGCGACCGGAAAGCTCTCCTCCCTGTTCGGGATGGAGATGGGACCGGGCCGCGTGGAAGAGTTGCGCCTGGACGCGAACCTCGAACTTTTGGCCGAGCTCGACCTTCTAGCGTTGCCCGTATGCGTGGGTGTAGCGATCTTCAGGCACCAACTGTACGGCATAGACTTCAGCGAAAACCGTATCCGGGTGCGGGCGAGCCGGGTTTTGACGTTGTCCTGGCCGAGGATTCTCGCCGGGGGCGTAGGCGCGGGGGCGTTGCCGTTGGTGCTGGTCCCGCTGACCATATACTCTTTCGTCGTGTTCCACCTCGCCACCGGGCAGGGCATGGTAGGCGGCGAACGGCTCGCGGAAGCGGCCGCTTTCGTACGCGAGTGGGGGGCGCGGGCCTTCTTCGTGGCGGCCTCCGTCATGGTGGCCTCCCACGTGGCTCGCAGGGCCCGAGAGAGGACCTTCTCTCACGGGGTTTCCGCCGGCCTCGTCGCGGCCGTCGCCAACCGGACGGTGACGCATTTCTTCTATTCGCCGACGACGTTCGGCGAGGTGTCAGCGTACCTACTCCTGGGCGCAGCCGCCGGCTGGCTCGGGGGCCTGGCCGGGAGTACCACCCTCGCCGGTGAAGTCTACCGGGCCAGCCAGCAGATAAGCCTGGCGGAAGATCCCGCCGCCGTCGCCGCCGCTATCGGCGAGAACCTGGGTGGATCGAGAGCGCATAGCGTCGCCCTGTGGATCCGGCCCACCCCCGCAGAGCACAGCGAGTCCGGGGACCCAACCCGCGAAGACCTCTCGAAAGATGCGGTTCTTCAGGGTTCGTGGATTCGGAGAGACGCGCACTCGCCGTTCGGCGTACACCCCCATCCCATCGAGATACCATATCCAGTCCGGCGGCCGGCACGGCCATCGTCGGTGCTGAAGACCACAGACTTGCCTGTGACCAAGCGCGGGGCCTGGGAACGCCAGGGAATACACTCTATCCTCCTGCTGCCGCTGACACCGCCCGGCGAGGCGTGGACTGGTCTGCTGATGGTGACCTTCAGGAAGAAACGCCGTCTCTCACGGAGCCTCATGCGAGCCTACCTGACCGTCAGCGTTCAGGCGGCGCTGGCGCTCGAAAACCTGCGGCTGGTCGAGGAGGCCCGGCAGGCCGGCCGCCGGGCGGGAATACTCACCGAGCGCCAGCGTCTGGCGCGCGACCTCCACGACACGCTCGCCCAGGGCTTGACCAGCATCATCATGAGCCTCTCGGCCGAGATGAGTCGAGACACGGAACGCGACGTAGGACGTGCCGCGAATGCCGGCCGGGCTGCACCGACCGGGCACCTGGAAGAGGCCCGGCGCACGGCGCGGGAGAACCTGGCCGAGACGCGGCGGCTGGTGTGGGCTCTGCGGCCGGAGTCGCTCGACCGCAACCCGCTCCCAGAAGCCCTCGACAGTCTTGCCGAAAACTGGGCCGGGGAGACCGGCGTCGAGACCCGCGCCGTCACGAGCGGCACGCCGCGTCCGCTGCTCCCGGAGGTCGAGGTCGCCCTGCTCCGAACGGCCCAGGAGGCCTTCGCAAACGTCCGCAAGCACGCGCGGGCAACGCGGGTAAACATTACACTCTCCTACATGGGCGACCGTGTCATCCTCGACGTGCTGGACGATGGCGTGGGCTTCGATCCCGCCGGGCGCACGACCACGACCGAAGCCCAGGACACGGGCGGTTTCGGCCTGACGGCGATGCGCGAACGGGTAGAACAGCTCGGCGGCACTCTGCTCGTCGAGAGCACACCCGGCGAAGGAACGACGATAGTAGCCGAATTACCGGTCGAGGCGGCCGAAGGGGTTCCCGACGCCGTGGCGGACCGGCCATGACGGGAAACCTCATACGGATCGTGATCTGCGACGATCACCCCGTGGTCCGCTCGGGCTTGCGGGGCATGATCGAGAGCCAGCCCGACTTCGAGGTCGTCGCCGAATCCTCAAACGGCGCGGAGGCGGTGCTCGCGGCAGGCCGGTTCACGCCGGACGTAGTACTCATGGACCTCCGCATGCCCGTCATGGACGGCGTCACGGCGACGGGAGAGATCAAGAAACACCACCCGGATATCCACGTCCTGGTCCTCACGACCTACGACACCGACGCCGACATTCTTCATGCCGTTGGCAAAGGCGCGACCGGCTTCCTGCTGAAGGACGCCGGGCAGGAGGAACTCTTCCAGGCCATCCGGCACGCGGCGCAAGGCCGGTCACCGCTGGCGCCCTCGGTAGCGACCCGGCTCATGACGCGGTTGCGGGAGAACGAGGACAGGGGCCTGAGCGAGAGAGAACTCGAGGTACTGCAGTTCGTGGCCCAGGGCTTGAACAACAAGCAGATAGCCCGAACGCTGCTCGTGAGCGAGTCCACGGTCAAGGCGCACATGCTCCACATCTTCACCAAGCTCGGGGTGGATGACCGCACCGCCGCCGTGACCACAGCCCTCAAACGAGGCATCATCCGCCTGGATACGTAGCCGCTTCCGCGTGAGCCGACAAGGAGCCAAGCCCGTCGGATGCCGAATCGCTCGGCCCACATTTGACGCATCGGCCGACAAATACATAACCACTTGGCCGATGCGACCCTCTTTACCCAACTAGGATGATTAACGCGAGTTTGTAGTGGAGTCGATCACTGGAGCCGTCCACCAGTTGGCAAAGGGCCGCCCAAGTTCGTAGGATACGCGGAGAACGTGGGGCGATTCTCTTTGCCGGAGCGGCAGCGACCCGGACGACTAATCACAAACAGGGGACCGGAGATGGCTACTCGCGTTAAGGAGGAAGCAAGAATGAACGGCAGGACAAGGTCGCGGACCAAAATTCTACCGAAGGCCATCCTGCTGGTGATCGCCCTGATAGCGTTGGCCATGCCCGCAACCAGCACGGCGCCAAGGAAGGCCGAGGCGGAGCCGCGAGGCCCGAATATAGTGTTCGTCATGACGGACGATATGCGCGAAGACGAGATGTCGCGGGTGGGTGGTCTGGTCCGGCTGGCGCGCTCCGGTACGACGTTCGAGAATTCGTTCGTCACCGACCCCCTGTGTTGCCCGTCGAGGGCGACGGCGCTCCGGGGCCAGTACGCCCACAACCACGGTGTAGTGAGCAACCATCCGCCCACGGGCGGATGGCGCAAGTTCAAGGCCAGGGGCCACGAACGCTCTGCCCTCCCGGTGTGGCTGAAACGTTCGGGTTACAAGACCGGGCTGTTCGGCAGGTACCTCAACGGATACAAGGGCAAGGGAGCCCCTCCCGGTTGGGACTACTGGGTCCCAATCAAAGCCTTGTCCTCTACCGCGAACGTAAACGGGACCGTAAAGAGATACTCCAGACCTACCTACGGCGACGACATAGCCGGCAAGGAGGCCGCAAGCTTCATCCGAGCCAACAAGGGCAAGACGCCCCTGTTCCTCGCGCTCTGGTTCAAGAGCCCCCACGCACCTTACAATCCCCCGAAACGCTACGCTAATCGTCACAACGGCGCGAGCTTCGACAAGCCCCCCTCATTCGGAGAGACCGACGTCTCGGACAAACCGGGATGGGTGCGCAACCTGCCTCAGTCTACCGACAACGATTGGAACGCGGCGGTCGCCGACCGACGCAACAGGCTGGAGATGCTGGAGGCCGTAGCGGCTAATGTGGAGCGGGTAAAGGGTGCCCTAAGAGAGACAGGAGACCTCAAGAATACCTATTTCGTCTTTACCTCGGACAACGGGTTTCTATTCGGCGAGCATCGTGCCAACGGCAAGAAAAACGTCTACGAAGAATCCATTGGGGTTCCGCTCACCATCAGCGGTCCCGGCGTCTCGCGCGGCGCGCTCCGCAAGGAGCTGGTCACGAACAACGACCTGGCCCCCACCATCCTCTCGCTCGCCAGCACGAGGCAGAAGAGCTTCTTCGACGGCAGGAGCCTCAAGCCTCTTCTGAAGGCCGGTACCAGCCCATCCTGGAGGAACGCATTTCTGGTAGAGCACTGGCGGGACCGTACGACGGCAATACCCGACTACAAGGCGGTCAGGACGAAAGACAGGATCTACGTGCGCTACTCCACGGGAGAAGAAGAACTCTACGATCTTGCGGCGGACCCTTACCAGCTAGAAAACCTCGCCGGAAGCCGTCCGCTAGAAAAAGCCGACTTGAAGTCGAAGTTAGACCGCCTGATCGGATGCGCAGGCGGGGGTTGCAGAAGCGCCGAGGGACCATAAAGGGCCGGTCTTACTTTGAGCCAATGTCCGGCCGTTCCAGCACCGCGCACTTCAGGTAATGGGTCTCGGGTACGGTCAGGATCTCCGGGTGATCCAGCGCCTGACCGCGCCACTCACGAACCCGCATCGTCACGCCCGCGTCCGACGCCGCGTCGCGCAGTGTCTCCTGCATCTGCTCCTGCGAGAGGTGATATGAACACGAACACGTTACGAGGATGCCGCCGGGGGCGAGCAGCTTCATGGCGCGGAGGTTTATCTCCTTGTAGGCGCGGCGCGCCCCGGAGAGGTCACGTTTCGTCTTGGCGAAAGCCGGTGGGTCGAGGATGACGGTATCGTAACGCTCCCCGGCGTCGGAACGCTCGCGCAGCAGGTCGAAGGCGTTGGATCGGGTAAAGGTCAGGTTCTCGTAGCCGTTGAGCGCGGCGTTCTCTCGTGCAGCCTCCAGCGCGGGTCCGCTCGCGTCCACGCACTCCACCGTGTCGGCGTTACGGGCAGCGTGCAGCGCGAAGCCGCCGGCGTAGGAGAAGACGTCGAGAACCCGGCCACGGGCATAACGGCCGGCGGCGATGTGGTTCTCGCGCTGGTCCAGGAACCCGCCGGTCTTCTGGCCGCTCCAGATTTCGGCCCGGTAATGGACGGAGCCTTCACGCACGACGACGCTCTCCTGCACATCGCCCGAAAGGGTCCGGACTCCCACTTCGAGACCCTCGCGCTTGCGGACGGCGGTGTCGCCGCGCAGCAGGATTCCGGCCGGTGCGAGGAGGTCTTCGAGGGCGGCGGTTACCCATTCCAGACACCGCTCGACGGCCGCCGCGCCGACCTGGAGTACGAGGTAGTTGCCGTAGCGGTCCACGATCAGGCCCGGCACGCCGTCGGCTTCGGCGTGCAGTATACGGTAGGCGTCGGCGTCTATTTCTAGGGAATCGCGGTAGACGATGGACTTCTCTATACGGTTTCGGAACCAAGTTTCGTCTACAGGTTCTTCCTCACGAGTGGCGATGCGAGCGGAGATCTCACTTTTCGGGTTATAGAAAGCTCGCCCGAGAAAGCCGCCCCTGCGGTCCACTACGCGGACTATGTCGCCGGGCTCACCTGCGGCGTCGGCTATGTCGGAGCGGTAGATCCAGGGGTGCCCGCCCCGCACGCGGGCGGCGCCCCGGTTCGTTACCACGGCTTCCGGCGTCTCTCGCTCCAAACTGTTGTAAGCCTCCTTACCCGGCGTCCGGGTGAATTCTGCTAGCATCTTCGTCGTATACTTCAATATACCTTTATCTCGCGGAGGAAAGACGGTGAATCGGTGACGGCGACCAGGAAGCGTGTGGCTATCGTGGGGGCCGGGATGGGCGGTCTGGCGGCGGCGATCCGGCTGACCGCAATGGGCTTCGAGGTCGAGGTCTTCGAGAAGAACGGCCAAACCGGCGGACGTATGGGGCGCCTTGAAGCGGGCGGCTTCACCTTCGACACCGGCCCCTCACTCCTCCTGATGACCGACACCTACCGAGAGCTGTTCCGCTCCGCCGGCCGCGATCTCGACGACTACGTCAAGCTCATCCCGCTCGATGGGCAGTACCGCGTCACCTTCGGGGATGTTGACACGCTCACGATCCGTCGGGCGCTGCCGGAACTCATAAAAGAGATCGAACGCATCGAACCCGGCGTCACCCCGAACTTCTACCGTTTCCTCGAAGACGCCTGCTACAAGTACCGCCTCGGCCGCTCCGAGTTCGTCGAACGCGACTTCGATAAAGCAAAAGACTTCTTCGGCCTCCGAAACCTCCGACTGCTCCTCAAGACGAAGGCCGTCAACAACTACTACCGCCAGGTCTCGAAGTTTTTCACGTCGGACAAGCTGCGCCAGGCGTTCAGCCTCCAGACGATGTACCTGGGCCTCTCCCCCTTCGAGGCGCCCGCCGTCTACTCACTCCTACCCTACACCGAGCTCGCCGAGGACGGCCTGTGGTTTCCGGAGGGCGGCATGTACGCTCTGGTAGGGGCGATGGAGAAGCTGGCGATGGAACTGGGCGTGACGTTCCACATGAACAGCCCGGTCGAGAAGGTCGTCGTGACGAAGGGCCGGGCGCGCGGCGTCATGGTAGACGGCGAGGAGATAGAGGCGGATGCCGTCCTCGCCAACGCCGACCTTCCGTATGCGTACCGTGAGCTACTGGGAGAGAGGGCGGACTCGGATTTCAAGCTCCGCAAGCGCGGAAAGCTGCAGTACACGGCGTCGGCGTACATGCTGTACCTGGGAATAGAGGGGAAGCTGGACAACATGCTTCACCATAACTTCTACCTCTCCGAGCGCTACCGGGAGAACTTCGAGGCAATCTTCCGGGACGGCAGGCTGCCGGACGACCCCTCCTTCTACGCCGTCGTGCCGTCGAAGACGGAGCCACGAATGGCCCCGGAGGGGATGGACTCGCTGTTCGTGCTGGTGCCGGTGCCGCATCTGGGTCCGAACGTGGACTGGGAGCGCGACGGCGAGGCGTTTCGGGAGAAGGTGTACGGGCTGCTGGAGCGGCGGTGCGGGGTGTCACGCGATCGGGTGGTGTACGAGAAGGTCAGGACGCCGCTTGACTGGCGCGACGACTACAACCTGGAGGAGGGGGCGGCGTTTGGGATCGGCCACGGCATCTTCCAGGTCGGGTACTTCCGGCCGCCGATGGTCTCGCAGGCCGTCGAGGGGATGTACTTCGTGGGCGCCAGCACGCGACCGGGAACGGGCGTGCCGCTGGTGACGATCGGCGCGCGGCTGGTGGCGGAGCGCATTGGGCGCGAAGTCGGGGCGTAGCGGGGTGAGGTTGGACCCGGCGAGCGGCCAGACCTTCCAAAGTCGACTAAGTCTCGCGGGCTGCTACGAGCTGTGCCGCAAAATCCAGATGGCCCACAGCCGCACCTACTACTTCTCGACGCGCCTCTTCCCGAAGGAGGTCCGGCCCCACGTTCACGCGCTCTACGCCTTCATGCGCTACGCCGACGAGATCGTGGACACCCCCGGCGCCCTGAGCCTCGAAGAGCAGCTCGCCGGCCTCGAACGCTTCGAGCGCGATACCGTCCGCGCGATCTCCGGCCAAGAAGTCCTGAACCCGGTCTTGCGCGCGTTCGCCCACACGGTCCGCTCTCGCGGCATCAAGCTGGAGAGCATCACGGCGTTCATGAACAGCATGAAGATGGACACCGACACCTTCCGCTACCGGACCTACGAGGACCTGGAGGTCTACACCTACGGGAGCGCCGCCGTCGTCGGCCTGATGATGTGCCGGGTCGCCGGGGTCCGGGACGACCGCTCGATCTCCCACGCCGAAGCTCTGGGCGTGGCGATGCAACTCACCAATTTCCTGCGGGATCTCGGCGAAGACTGGCGACGTGGCCGGGTCTACGTGCCGCTCGAAGACCTGGAAAGGTTCGACTACACCGAGGATGACCTTGAGAAAGGCGTTGTGGACGAGCGGTTCGTGGCGTTGATGAAGTTCGAGATAGAGCGGGCGCGCAAGCTCTACGCGGTCGCGGACGAGGGGATGCGCTACATACCCCGCGGCCGGCGGTATCCGGTCTACGTGGCGCGCCGGTTGTACGCGGCGATCCTCGACAGGATCGAAGCCCAGGACTACGACGTCTTCTCCCGGCGGGCGGAGACCTCGCGCCCGAGAAAGATCCTCGTCGCGGCCGCTGTCGCGGCGCGGCATCCGGGCGAGTTGCTGACGGGTAGCGGCGGTGAAGAGGTAGACCGGGAGATTGCAAACCAGCCCTGAACGTGGTTCAATTGCCGGGCTGAAAGCCGCCTGGATTTACATGGCGGCGCTCATCGAGAGCGGTGGAGGGATGGGCCCTGTGAAACCGCGGCAACCGGCGTACCGAGGCGCAGCCCAGGATCGTGACAGGTGCCAACTCCCACGGAGGAGACTCCGAGAGATGAGTCGAAAACAGATGCCTTGATTCGACGCAGCCTCTCTCCTCCGCACGAGTGGAAACCTACAGAGAGGTTTATCTTTGAGCCTGAACTTTAGAGACTTGATGGAGAGCCGGGTCATGATCGGGGACGGCGCGATGGGTACTTTGCTGGCCGAACGCGGCGTCGGCTTCGGGCATCCTTACGCCCGCGCCAACCTGACCCATCCCGAGATGGTCGCTAGCATTCACGAGGAGTACCTGCGTGCCGGCGCCACCGTCATCGAGACCAACTCATTCTCAGCGAACCGCTACAAGCTCGCCGCCCACGAGCTCGAAGACAAGGTCCACGAAGTAAACCTCGAAGGCGCCCGCCTCGCCCGCAAGGCCGCCGATACCATCGCCGGGTCTGGCGAGAAGGCTCTGGTACTCGGCGCCATCGGGCCGCTCGGACGTCCCCTTGCCCCCATCGGTCCCGTCAGCCTGGAGGAGGCGCGTTCGGTGTTCCTGGAGCAGGCCGAGGCGCTCCTCGAAGGCGAGGCCGACGCGCTGCTGCTTGAGACCTTCACGGATCTCGCGGAGTTGAAGCTGGCGTATGACGCCGTGCGGAGCCTCGGGGTGCCGGTGCTGGCGTACAAGACGTTCGTGGAAGACGGGGAGACGTTGTTGGAGGGTCTGCCGGAGCGGGCGGCGCGCGAGATCTCCTCCTGGGGCGCGGACCTTACCGGGGCGAACTGTACCGTCGGCCCGCAGCGGATGGTCGGTATTATAGAGCAGATGTCCGCCGGTGCCGGTCCCGTCGCCGCGTTCCCGAACCCCGGTCTTCCCCAGCTCATAGACGGCAAGGTCCGTTACCGGCAGGACGTGAACCACTTCGCCGAGTACGGCGTGAAGCTCGCTAACGCAGGCGCACGCCTCATCGGCGGCTGTTGCGGCAGCACGCCGGCCCACACCCGCGCCCTCGTCGAGGCGCTGCGGGACTTCAAGCCGCAGCGTAGCCGCTCTCGCGGAAGCGTCTCCGTGGTGGAGCGCGAGGAGCGGGTGCAGATCTCCGCCGAACCAACCACGGAGTTCGCCGAACGGCTGCGGACGGGATTCGCGGTCGCGGTCGAAGTAGACCTGCCGCGCGGCAACGACATCTGCAAGGTTGTGGAGGCGGCGCGGCGGCTCAAGGAGCGCGGCGTGGACGCCATAGACATCTCCGACGGGGCGCGCGCTCGCCTGCGGATGCACCCGGTAGCGGCGGCCAGGATCGTGCAGGATCAGGCCGGCATCGAGGTCGTGGCGCACATCTCCTGCCGCGACCGGAACATCATCGGCCTGCAGTCGGACTTCCTGGGCGCGGCGGCGCTCGGCGTAAAGAACATCCTCGCGGTGACGGGAGACCCGACCCAGATCGGGGACTACCCCGAAGCCACCGGCGTCTTCGACACGGACTCCGTCGGCCTCGTCCACGTCCTATCGAGGATGAACCAGGGCGAGGACCTGGCGGGTAACCCGATAGGTGACCCGCCGGGGTTCCTGATCGGAGCGGCCTTCAACCCGACCGCCGAGGACCTGGACGGCGAGGTGGAGAAGCTCCGGCGCAAGGTCGAAGCCGGAGCCCACGCCTTCTGGACGCAGCCGGTCTTCGAGATCGGGGCGCTGGAGAGCGCCCTGGAACGCATCAACGACGACGAGGTCTGCCTCCTCCTGGGCCTGATGCCCCTCCGCAGCGCCCGGCAAGCCGAGTTCCTGCACCACGAGGTTCCCGGCGTAGACATACCGCTGCACGTCCGCGAGAGGCTCGCCACCCTATCGCCCGAAGACGCCCCGAAGTACGGCGTCGAGGTAGCCCAGAACCTGCTGGCGAAGGTGCAGCCACTCGTAAGCGGCGCGTACATCATGCCGCCCGCGAGCGCGCCGGACCTGGCGGGAGACGTGCTGGAAGCGCTTCAGCCGGTCGGCTAGTCAGCCGGTCAGCAAAGCCGAAATGCTGACCAGCTAGAATGGAGGGTTAATGGTTCTAAAGAGCACCATCAAGGAAGAGCGAGCGGAGCGGCTGGCGAAGTTCAGGGCCATGCTGAAGCAGCGTATTCTGCTGCTCGATTGCGCGATGGGGACCATGATCCAGTCCTACGACCTCTCCGACGCGGACTACCGAGGCGGCCGTTTCACCGACCACCCCGGAGAACTGAAGGGCAACAACGATCTCCTCTCCATCACCCAACCCGGCATTATCCGCGACATCCACGAGGCCGTCCTGGAGGTCGGCGCGGACATCCTGGAGACGAACACGTTCTCCTCGACCTCCATCGCCCAGGCCGACTACAAGATGGAAGACCTCGCCTACGAGCTGAACTTCGAGGCCGCCCGCGTCGCTCGTGAGGCGGCGGACGGATATACGGACAGGACTCCGGATAAGCCACGCTTCGTGGCCGGCGCTCTCGGCCCCACGAACCGCACGGCCTCGCTCTCGCCGGACGTGAACAACCCCGGTTTCAGGAACATCACCTTCGATGAGCTGGCGGCAGCCTACAAGGAGGCGGCGCGGGGGCTCGTCGAGGGTGGTGTGGATCTCCTATTAGTGGAGACCATCTTCGACACGCTGAACGCGAAGGCGGCGATCTTCGGGATCACATCGTATCTCGAAGAGGAGAACCTGGACGTGCCCATCATGATCTCCGGCACGATCACGGACGCGAGCGGACGGACGCTCTCGGGCCAGGTAACCGAAGCGTTCTACAACTCCGTGCGCCACGCGAACCCCATCAGCATCGGCCTGAACTGCGCCCTGGGCTCGAAGGAGCTACGCCAGTACATCGAGGAGCTTTCGAGGATATCCGAGACGCACATCAGCGCGTACCCGAACGCCGGTTTGCCAAACGAGTTCGGCGAGTACGACGAGAGCGCCGAGTTCATGGCGGCCGAGATCGGGGAGTGGGCCGCGAACGGCTGGCTGAACATCGTCGGCGGCTGCTGCGGCACGACCCCGGCGCACATCGAGGCGATGGCCGAGGCCGTCTCCGGCCACAAGCCCCGTGAGATACCGGACCTCCCGAAGAAGCTGCGCCTCAGCGGGTTGGAGCCGTGCAACATCGGGCCGGATTCTTTGTTCGTTAACGTAGGGGAGCGGACGAACGTTACGGGATCGGCGCGGTTCAAGGAACTCATCCTGAACGACGACTACGAGACGGCGCTGGACGTGGCGCGGCAGCAGGTAGAGAACGGCGCGCAGGTCATAGATGTGAACGTGGACGAGGGGATGCTCGACGGCGAGGAGGCGATGGTCATGTTCCTCAATCTCGTCGCCGCCGAACCGGACATCTCGCGCGTGCCGGTCATGATCGACTCGTCCAAGTGGTCCATCATCGAGGCGGGCCTGAAACTCGTGCAGGGCAAGGCCGTGGTCAACTCCATCAGCATGAAGGAGGGCGAGGAGGAATTCGTCCGGCAGGCGAGGTTGCTAAAGCGGTACGGCGCGGCCGTGATCGTGATGGCCTTCGACGAGCAGGGCCAGGCGGACACGAAGGCCCAGAAGGTCGCTATCTGCAAGCGGGCGTACAAAATACTGACCGAGGAGATCGGCTTCCCGCCCGAGGACATCATCTTCGACCCGAACGTCTTCGCCATCGCCACCGGGATAGACGAGCACAACAACTACGGTGTGGACTTCATCGAGGCGGTACGCGAGATCCAGGAAACGCTCCCCCACGCCAAGACGTCGGGCGGCATCTCGAACGTCTCGTTCTCGTTCCGGGGCAACAACCCGGTGCGAGAGGCGATCCACGCCGTCTTCCTCTATCACGCCGTCGAAGCGGGCCTCACAATGGGCATCGTCAATGCCGGACAATTGTCCGTTTACGACCAGATCGATCCGGAACTGCGCGAAGCGGTCGAGGACGTGGTGATGAACCGTCGCGACGACTCGACGGAGCGGCTGTTGGAGTTGGCGGAGAAGTACCGGGGGCAGGACGGCGGCCCGGTGGACGCGCAGAACCTGGAGTGGCGGACATGGCCGGTTACGAAGCGGCTGGAGCACGCGCTGGTCAAGGGGATCGCCGATTATGTCGAGAACGATACGGAGGAGGCGCGAGGTGAGTTCGACCGGCCCATACAAGTGATCGAAGGTCCCCTGATGGACGGCATGAACGTCGTCGGGGACCTGTTCGGGGCGGGCAAGATGTTCCTGCCGCAGGTAGTGAAGAGCGCGCGGGTTATGAAGAAGGCCGTGGCGTACCTCATACCGTTTATAGAGGCGGAGAAGGGCGAGGCCCGCAAGCCGAACGGCACGGTGGTCATGGCGACGGTCAAGGGTGACGTGCATGATATCGGGAAGAACATCGTGGGGGTTGTGCTGCAGTGCAATAATTTCGAGGTGATCGATCTCGGGGTGATGGTACCGTCCGCGAAGATCCTGCAGACCGCGAAGGAGAAGGGCGCGGATATCATCGGGCTCTCGGGGCTCATCACGCCCAGCCTGGACGAGATGGTCCACAACGCTAAAGAGATGCAGCGCGAGGGGTTCACCATACCGCTCTTGATCGGCGGGGCCACGACCTCGCAGACGCACACGGCAGTCAAGATAGCGCCGGGCTACGAGCAGCCCGTGATCCACGTGAAGGACGCCTCGCGCGCCGTCGGCGTGGTCCAGAACCTCGTGAGCGACGGCGGTCGCAAGGAAGCCTACGCCGAGCAAATAGCCGCCGAGTACGAGCAAGTGCGCGTCAAGCACGCCGGACGCCGGTCGAAAACGAAGATGACCCCGCTCGAAAAAGCCCGCGCCAATCGGATGAAGATAGATTGGGACGGCTACAGGCCGCCGAAGCCGAACGTCCTCGGTGTCCACACGTTCGACGACTACTCCCTGGAGGAGATCCGGGACTACATAGATTGGACCCCGTTCTTCCACTCCTGGCAGCTAAAGGCGAGCTACCCCAAGAT
>CALMWA010000307.1 GCA_937873125.1 uncultured Actinomycetes bacterium
CTGGCTGGCGTCCATGCCGCCGCGCAGCTCGTCGCAACTACTCCAGAGGGATCGGTAAAGCTCGGATTTCTTTATAGCCAATCTAGCGCCCTCTCGTTCTACCTACTCGACAAACTCGCCGAACCGTCGCTTATTAAAGCTTCAGGTCTCGAACGGGTTCTCGATCTTCAGCCCCTCGATTCGCTGCCCGCTCTGCAAGTCTTCACTGTAGAGCCGGTCGCAACCCGTATTGAGGGCCGCTGCAATGATCAGTGAATCATAGAAACTGTAACGGTAACGAGCCTGCACGTCGAGCGCGCGGTTGTAGAGTGGAATGCTGGCTGGCACCCGAAACAAAGGCGCCAAGACATTCTCCATGAAGCTCTTCGCGCCTTCGGCCGTCATCGGTATAGCCAGCTTACGGGTAACTACGTTCAGGGTCTCTTGCACGACCTGAAAGCTGATCACGGCGCTCCTGGTTTGTAGCCCTGATTCCACTATCCGCCCAGCCGTACCACGCTTGCGTTCGTCAGTCTCGTCGAACAGGTAGACGAAGACGTTGGAATCGATGAAATCACCGCTCATTCATCTCCTCCCGCGTGAACTTGCGACCGCCGGTTCGGACCTGCCCCCGTAGTTCTCGCACCACCGCCATCGCCCTCTCGGCCTGCTGTTCGCTCCGCGCGTAATCAGCTAACCACAATCGGAACTGCTCGTTCAAGGTCGTGTGCTCCGCACGAGCCTTCTCGCGCGCTTCCTCGATCAACTTCTCGTCAGCACTCAGCGTAATATTCTTCATGAGTAACCCCTTCAACAAATCATTTACACTATTATAGTGTACACGAACAACGTGTGCATTGTACGGCAATGAAAGCGTTGGTCGGGAGCCAAGCTACGCATCAGAAACTGGCCGGCAGTGTACACGTCTGCCGCCGAAAACATCTAGCGCAACGTAGCTTCAGAGACAGGGGCGTTGTCCTCGGGCGCGGGGGATACGTTACTCCGCGCCGTAGGCGGTGCGAACGCAGGCCTCGCGACAGTCGCGACCAACATGCGCTTTCCCGGCCCTGGAGGACCGCCGATCCGCGGCCGGAAATGCCGAGGCTTTTATCCTGCGTTCGGTGATTGTCCGCCGAGATCGTCGCTCAAATCTTGCGGGCTCAGTCCGTACTTCGAGAGCAAATTCGCGTCGGTCTCGGTGTCGATCTTGTCGGGTAGCTCTTTGTCCGCCTCGCTCGCTTTCTCGGCGCCGCTGTTGCTCTTGATGCGCTCCACGATCACTGCCTTCGGTATCTCCATGCTATCTCCTTTCCTCCGTCCTCTGCCCGGATGTTAACAGGTCCCGAAATGCGGCTCGACCCGTAAGATCCTCCGCTCTTCGCGCTAGACACTCCCCCCGGCGCGGCGGGTGAAGTCGGCGAGTTCCCGGTTGAAGCGTTCGGGGTCTTCCAGGAAGGGAGCGTGGCCTATGCCTTCGTACCAGGAGGCTTCGGCGGTCGGACACACGTCGAGGATGTGTTGGCCCATGGACGGTAGCACCACGGTATCTCTGTCGCCGTGGGTCATCAGGACCGGGAGCGTCATCCGGGAGAGAACGTCGTCCGAGTCTATGCGTCGGGTTACGGAAGCGCCTCTGACCTGCGGGGGGACGACCATGTTATAGCAGAGGGCCTTCTCCCAGTCTTCGCCGCTCATCGGCTCAGCCGTGCATGCCCGAATGAACCGCCGCATGGCCGCGATGTTCGTGGGCAGGTCCTCGCCACTCGCGTCCGGTGCGTTCTCCAGGAAACCGGGGCCTATGTTATCGAAGTTCTCCGTGATCATGACCGCCGCGCAGACGAAATTGATGCCCGAAACGGAGCCCTCACCGTAAGCCCGCACGTAATCCGAGATGATAAAGCCTCCGTAAGACCACCCGACGAGCACCGGCCGGTCAAGTCGCAGGTTCTCTATCACCGCCGCCACGTCATCGGCCCAGAGGCGTTCGTCGGTGTAGTGCTCGGCCTCCAGGGGCTTATCGGACATGCCGTGTCCCCGGTTATCTAGCGCCACTAGACGGAACTCGTCCGCCAGGAGATCGCTCCCGTACTGATACTCCCACGACAGGTGGCTCTGCGACCAGCCGTGAATTAGCAAGATCGCCGGTCCCTCCGGGTTCCCCCACTCCCTTACGTGCAGCCGTAGTCTGCCGCCGCCCTCTACCACGCGAGTTTCCATGCGTCTTTCCTTTCTCTCTACCCGTCCTGGATGCTACCAGAGACCACAGCCACGGGCCTCACCGGGGAGCCTGTCGCGCCGACGAGCTTGAGGGGCGTGCAGACGAACTCGAAGTGGTAGGCTCGGGCGGCGGCCAGTTCGTCGAGAACGAGGTTCTCGATAATGTAGATGCCGTGTCTTGCGAGAAGGATCAGATGTCCTGGCAACGTGCAGCCCAGATCCGGGTCCCTCAGTCCCGGCGCGTCCCAGGCCGCGTTGTCCGCGCCGACCGCGACCACGCCCCTCTCCGCCGCCCAGTACGCCGCGCCCGCGTCCATCCCAGGCCCGGCGAGGTAGCGTTCCTCGTCGTTCCAGTAACGAGCATTGCCGAGCCGCACCAGCAGCACGCTTCCAGGCTCGACATTCACGTCCTGCAACTCGCAACACTCTTAGAGGTCCGAAGCGGTTACGACGTGGCCGGGCTCAAGAGAGTCGGTGCCTTCCCTGGCGGCTACGTTCAGGAGAACGCCGGGGGTGACTATCGGTGGGATCTCTTCTACGCCGTGCCTCGTGAAGCCGCGCGGGGTCTGTACGTTGCGGTCCACCGGAACGCCGCCGTAGAGAGTAAGGGCATCCGCTTGATGGCAGAGAGCGTCTATGTGGGTGCCGGTGTGCTCGCCGCAGATGATGACGCCGGCTGCTCCCGTGCGCGGTCCGGCCTCGTCCGGAAGGTACTCATCCTGGTGGTGGCGGTGGAGCAGGTAAGAGTAACCGGCCTGACGGTGGGCGGGGTGGATGGGCATCTTGTCGGTGCGCGGTTGTTCGAGGTCGAAGATCCGTCTCTCTCCATGCGGCATGTTCCCGCCTCTGTCGGTGTTAGCGTCCATGCCGGAAGTGTGGGCGGGTAGGAGACCCCGCGTCAACCGGCGGGGCGGAAGAGGAGCGGAGTATCTATAATTCTCACCGAAGGTTCTTTAAAGAAGACGCAGGCTTTTCGGGTGAGGGGAGACGGACATGCAGAGGGCCGGAGCAGAGGGCGCGCAGACACCTACTTCGATCCGCAAGGTGGTCGCGGCGAGCTTCATCGGGACGACCATCGAGTGGTACGACTACTTCATCTTCGCCACGGCGGCGGCGTTGGTTTTTCCGAGGGTTTTCTTCCCCGGTTTCGGGGAGACGACCGGGACGATACTCTCGTACACGACGTTCGCGGTCGGGTTCGGGGCACGGCCTCTGGGAGGCGTGATCTTCGGCCACTTCGGAGACAAGATCGGGCGCAAAGCCATGCTGGTCACGACGCTCCTGATAATGGGGACGGCGACCTTCCTCGTCGGCGTCCTCCCCGGCTACGAATCGATAGGCATCCTGGCCCCGATTGTGCTGGTCATCTTGCGGGTCCTGCAAGGCATAGGCCTCGGCGGCGAGTGGGGCGGCGCGGTCCTGATGGCGGTCGAGCACTCCCCCGGCGATAAACGCGGCCTGAACGGGAGCTGGCCCCAGATGGGCGTCCCCGCCGGGCTCGTGCTCGGCACGGGCGTCTTCGCCGTCGTTAACGCGCTCTCCGGTGACGCAACCTGGGCCTGGCGCGTGCCGTTCCTGCTGAGCGTCATCCTGATAGCCGTCGGGCTGTTTATACGCCTTGCCATTCACGAGAGTCCGGCCTTCTCCAGAGTGCGCGAGTCCGGCACCGGCGCGAGGATGCCGATAGTAGACGTGTTCCGCACCTACCCGAAGAACGTGGCTCTCGGCGTCGGCTCGCGCATCGGCATAGATGCAGCGTTCTACATCCTCGCCGTCTACACCCTCACACACATCACCGCGAACCTCGGGCTCCCGCAGAGCGTCGGGTTGACGGCGATCACGATTGCGGCCCTCATCGAGATCCTCACCATCCCGGCCTTCGCCGCACTCTCCGACCGTATCGGGCGCAAACCACTGCTCATAGGCGGCGCGGCGTTTATGGGGCTGTGGACTTTCGTCCTCTTCGCACTCCTGAACACGAAGTCCACCGCTCTCATAGTCGTAGCCGTGGTAGTCGGGCTCGCGGTGGGACACGCTTCGGTCTACGGCACCCAGGCGAGCTTCTACGCGGAGTTGTTCGGAACGCGGGTGCGCTACTCCGGGGCATCGTTCAGCTACCAGGTCTCCGGCATCTTCGGCGGCGCGCCGGCTCCCATCATCGCCGCTCTGCTCTACCCGATAGGCGGCACGTTCTTGATCTCCGCCTACATCGCCGTCCTGTGCGCCTTGAGCGTC
>CALMWA010000308.1 GCA_937873125.1 uncultured Actinomycetes bacterium
CTCGTTCGCAGAGGCGGCGCCGAGCGGATCGTACCCGTGGAAGAGGTAGCCGTCGGGGAGGTCGTGGTCGTGAGGCCTGGCGAGCGGGTCGCGGGCTTCGCGAAGGCGGCGCTTTGAGCGACCGTTCCCCGGAGCAACTCCGTTCCCGCTCGCCCGGTACTCAGCGGGCGCCCGATACGGGTCGCCCCTCTCAGGCGTGGCGTAGGAGCCTACCAACGTCGCCCGCTCTCGCTTCGGCGAGCGCGTCGGACCCGGGAGGCTCCCAGAGCGGTAAGAGCGCCTATGCTCAGGAGCACGGCTCCAGCCAGCGGAAGAAGCGCCACCCCGCCGGTGTCAGGCAAGGTCACCGCAGGTGGTGCCGCAGGTGGTGCCGCAGACGTGGTGTCGGGCGTAGTAGCAGGCGCGGCGGCGGCAGGGCCTGCGTTGCACTCTTCGTTGTACTCCTGGCTACCCACGGGATGCTCTACGCATCCGTGATTGGGCCTATCTACATCGGCACTCACCATGCCAGCGGCCGGTCCGAGGACGAACGCCAAGGCCAGGACCCCGGCGATCAAGTATCGGTTCAAGAACCGCGCTGTGCCTAGCGTCACGTTCATCTTCCTTCCTTTCTGTCGATGTCTCTAGCTCTAAGGCCGGATAGCTTTCGGCGTCCGGGGTTGGCACAATCGATGCACGGCCAGAACACGCCTCAACCGGTGGTGCGTTTGCCCGCCGCTCTCGTACTCGTATTAGCCGTGCCGCCGGTGCTCCCTGCATTCGTGACTTCTCTTGCCGTGCTCCCTGCACTCGTGACGGGCGGGTTCGGCGCCGGCCATCTCGGCTACCGGACCGAGGGCGAGGGCGAGGGCCAGGGCTCCGGCGATCAGGTAGCGCTTCCAGGAGCGCCCCGTGTCTAGCGCCAGGTTCATCAGCGTCTTTACTCCTTTCCGCCGGTCGTCCGGCATCTTCGTGTTCCTGCGCAGTCTTTATACGCAGCAACGGGAGTGGGACGCATCCATGATTTCATTGATATTCCTTGATACCTAGCGGGTCACGGATTCAGGAGTGTCGTCGTGCGGGAGGAGGAGGCCCGGCTCGTCGCGACGCCCGGCGCGGGTCGACCCGTGGGCGACGACCCGCGGCTTCGGTTGCCTTAGTCGTCCCACTCGAACTCGTACTCGCCCCTCTCGACCTCCACCTCGCGGTCGTCCTCGTCGTGGCCGTTCGCGTGCTCATTGCGCTCGTAGCCCTTCTTGTGCTCGTACCGCTCGTGGTTCGGCCCGTCGTCTCGATCAGCTCGTTCCTGACCCGGCCGGTCGTCCGGGTGAGCGTCGTGGGGGTCGGCGCTGGCCGCGCCGGCCGCGCCCATCAGCAGCGCCAGCGAGACCGCGCCGACGGCCAGGTAGCGCTTCGGGCCTCCACTCCAATCAATCGCCATTTTCAAGTCCGTTTCCTTTCCGCCGGGCATCCGTTCCGGCCGGTCGCTCTGTGCGTGCCTTTCGTCCGGTACGCTTCTACGCTTGTCTTTATACTCGGCGCGAGGGGTGGAGCGCATCCATGATTTCATTGATATCCGGTGTGACGTGGATCCGGCCTTCGGGGTGGCGTGCCCTAGTAGAGGGGTTCGTCGAGGTTCACGACGCCGTTTCGGGCCGCGAACAGCAGGGCCTGGAGCCGGGAGGCGACCTCCAGCTTAGCGAGGATGTTGACCATGTGTGACTGCACGGTGGCGCGGCTAACGTAGAGCCTCGCGGAGATCTCCCTGTCGCCCAGGCCCTCGGCGAGGGCCTGAAGGACCTCCCTCTCGCGGGGGGTGAGGCGTTCGATCCTCGCCTGCGCCTCCCGGTCTTGCCGGCGCCGGCTGACGGCGAGGCGCGAGAGCTCTCCGATCTCCTGCGGCGAGAGCAGTTGCTCCCCGGCGCCCAGACGGCGCACCGCGCTCACAACGTCGCGGATGCGCACCGACTTGTGCAGCACACCCGCCGCGCCCGCCTCCACCGCACGGGCGATCCTGCCCCGCTCAGAGAAGGCGGTCAGGATGAGCGCCTGGGCGCGCCGGTTGGTGGCGTGCAGCTCGCCGATCAGCTCCGTCCCGGACCCGTCGGGGAGGTCGAGGTCTATTATTGCGAAGTCCACCGGAGGGTCCGCCTCGGAGAGCGCCTCGCGCGCTTCCGCCAGGGACGCGGCCTGCGCAGCCACCATCAGGTCCGGCTCCTGCTCCAGCATGAACGCCAGTGGCTCGCGCGACGACGCGTGGTCCTCCGCCAAGAGTATCCGCATCATGGAGAGTCCTTCCCGACGCTCTCAAGCTCGAAGGCGAACACCGAGCCTTCCCCGGGCGTCGAGTTCACCGTCAACTCGGCGTTGTGGGCCCGCACGATGCGCCTGGACAGGTAGAGGCCCAGGCCCATACCGGACGTCCTGCGCGCCTCTCGGTCGCGGCCCCGGTCGAACTTCTCGAAGATGCGCGGGAGGTCGTCGGGGCGTATGCCGCGTCCCCGGTCTGCCACCTCCAGCCGGATACGGCCCGCGAGCGGGATCGCCCGCAGCTCGATCGGCGATCCCTCCGGCGAGTACCTGGCCGCGTTGGAGAGGAGGTTGCGCAAGACCTGCCCGATGCGTTCCTGATCCGCCAGCACCAGCGCCGAAGCGGCGTCGGAGTCGCCGTTCGTTCCGACGACGGTGTCGAACGGATGGTCGCCCGGGAGCGTGGCGGCGTACGCGGCAGCGGCATCGAGCAGTGCGTCCATCGGTACCGGGAGCGGCTCGACGGCGAAGTCGTCGCGCTCGATCTTCGCGGAGGCCCGCACGTCGTTGATGAGGGCGTCCAGCGCGTCGGCCTCCGCCTGAATAGCGTCGAGGGCGCGCCGGCGCCGTTCGGGGCTCAGGTTCTCCGAGGCCGCCATGTCGGCGAGCCCGCGGATGGCGAACAGGGGGGAGTTCAGCTCGTGGGCGACCATGGCGGTGAAGTCCGCCTTCATTTCCGCGAGCTCCTCCAAGCGGCGGGTCTGCTCCTTCTCGGCGGCGAGGAGCCTGGCGCGCTCCGCGGCTACGCGCCTGAGCTCCTTGACCCCGCCGACGAAGACCACGGCCGCGAAGGCGAGCTCCGGCACGTCGGCCGTGGCGAAGAACAGTTCGGATGTCGAGGGAGGGAACAGGTTGTGAAGCTGCGCGACGACCATCAGCGACATCGCCAGCGGCAGCCAGCCGGCCACGGTCCCACGCCGGTATTGGCGGGCCGCGCCCAGCGCCACCACGACCGCGATGGCTATCGGGACGGCGAAGAGGAAGGTCCTGTACGCTTCCGAAAGCGAGGACCCGCTCCGGTAGGTCTCGTACGCGAACGCCCCGGGCGGATCGCCGGTCTCGAAGAGCCCCGCCGCCCCATCTCCTACCGCCTCGATGGCGATCCCCGAAACGAGCAGCGCGACCAGCGCGACGAGGACCGGCCACCGGCGGAAGACCGGCGGCCTGTCGGGTACCAGCCCCAGCGCGAACAGCACCGCGGCGACCGCCCATACCAGGAGCGACTCGTAGACCAGGAGCGATACGTAGGAGGTCGCGTTCAAGTTCAAGACGTTCTCGAAGAGAGCTTCCAGGTAGGAGAACCCGAGGTCGCCGAGCCCCAGCACCAGAAGCCCGCTCGCCACCCAGGGCATGCGTCCCTCGCGCCTCCCCTCGGAGAACAGCACGAGCACCACGGCCCCGAACAGCCGGGCGAGCGCGGCGGCGGCCTCGATCCCCCAGTCTACCTGCGGGGCGGGGATCGCGAACCGGTGTCCCCCGGCGAGTACCATCGCCGTCCAGGCCACAATCCCGAGCGCCAACGCCGCCACCAGCATCAGCACTGTGTTCCGCCCCGCGACGCGATCCAACCCGCGTTTCGGCGTCTCGGTCTTCATAAGGTCCATCCTACCCTATCCGAGGTCGCGAACCAGGCGCAAACCCCCGGCGTTCGGAGGTTAGGTCGGTTGGTCGTCGGCCCGGCCGCGCCACGACCCGCCAACGCTCCCGCACCCCGTACAATACCTACCATGAACGGACCGAACCGCGAGAGAAGCCGGATCACGATCCCGGTAACCGCTGCCATCCTGACGATCCTCGTCACGTACATCGCGCGCCTGTGGGTGGAACGCAGCCTGGCTTACGGCGTGCAGATCCCCCTGGCCGGGGACTTCTTCCGCCTGAGCCGGGGCGATAACCCGGGCGTGGCGTTCGGCCTCTTCGACGGCTCTCCGCTGGTGCCGTGGCTGACGATACTCGCGCTCGCCGTCTTCGCGCTGGTCCTCGCCCGGCCCATGCTGGGAGACCGCGCGGGCCGGGCGGGGCTCGGCCTGATCCTGGGCGGCGGCATAGCCAACCTGCTCGACCGCGTGGGCGACGGCCGGGTCACGGACTACCTGGACGCGGGCCTGGGCGCCTGGCGCTGGCCCACCTTCAACCTACCCGACGTGGCGATAACGACGGGCCTCCTACTCGTGTTGTGGGCGCTTGCCCGCGACGGACGCGGGCAGCCGGACGCCGACCACGCCCCGGCAGGCGGGGAGAAGGCCCCTTGAGCGAGTTCCTCGTGGTGCTCGCGTTCGCCGCGCTGCCGGCCCTGGGCAACTTCGCGGGCGGGACGCTCGCCGAGTTCGCGCCCGTCTCGCGCCTCGCGCTCAACCTGGCCCTCTACGGGGCCGCGGGCGTGGTGGTGGTCGTGGTGGCGGTGGAACTGATGCCCCGAGCCCTGGAGGCCGAGCCGGCGTGGGCCATCGTCCTGGCCTTCGTGCTCGGGGGCGTCTTCTACGTCGCCGTGGACTGGGCCATACAGCGCCTCAACGACCACTACGGCGGAGGCGAAGCCGGCGGGGCGAGCCCGTGGTGATCTTCTTCGGCGTCTCGGTGGACCTGTTCTCCGATGGGACAATGGTCGGCACCGGTTCGACGGTGGCCGTGGGCCTCGGACTGCTCCTGGCCCTCGGACAGGTGCCCTCAGACGTCCCGGAAGGTTTCGCCACCATCGCGAACTTCAGGCGGGCGGGCGTACGGCGCTGGACGCGCCTCTTGCTCTCGGCGGCCTTCGCCGTACCCATCTTCCTGGGCGCGACGCTCGGCTATTGGCTGATGCGCGACGCGCCCGAGCTGTACAAGCTGCTCTTGCTCACCTTCACCGCCGGGGTTCTCAGTACGCTGGTAGTCGAAGAGCTCGTCCCGGAGGCCGTCGAGGAGGTCCCGGAACACCCGCTCTCTTCGCTGGCCTTCGTCGGCGGCTTCGCCCTGTTCGCCCTGATCTCGGCCTACCTGGAGACGGGGTAGACCGGGGATATGCGCGGCGTGTCCCGTCCCGGAAGCCCTACCGTACCGTCCCCGGAGGGGCGCTCCTCGCTCTTCCTGTGGCACGGGCGCGCCCTGTACGTCGGGGCGGTCCCCGTCTACTCCTTCGCGCCCCACCGCCACCACGCGGCGCAGGCCGGGATCAGCCTCGGCGCCCCGTTCCGGGTCCGCTCGGGGGAGCACGAGCCGTTCGAGCCCTGCGCCGGCTTCGTCGTCGCCCCCGACACACCGCACCAGGGAGACGTAACGGGCGCCCCCGGCGTCTTCGTCTGGGCGGACTCCGAGCACCTTGCCGACCGGATCTCCCGCAAAGAAGATCCCCCACTCCGGCGTCTCGGGCAACGGGAGATCGAACCACTCCTGCCCAAACTCCGGGCGGCGAGCGCCACGCCGCTCGACTGCGCGGGCGCGGACGCCCTCTTCCGGCTCGTCGTGCACGCCCTCTCGCGCGAGGTCTCCGACGAAAGACCCGAACCCCCGCCGGACGAGCGCATCCGGGATGCCATTGGGCACGTCCACGGAGGGGAACTGCTGCGCGCCGAGCGCCCCATCGCGCGCCTCGCCGCGCGGGCGTACCTCTCCGAGGACCGCTTCAGGCACCTCTTCCGCGCGCGGACGGGGATCTCGGTCGGGCGCTACCTGCTCTGGGAGCGGCTGCTCACCGCCCTGGACGAAGCGGCGAAGGGCGCCTCGCTCTCGGAGGCGGCCCACAGTGCGGGCTTCGCGGATCAAGCCCACCTCAGCCGCGAGTTCCGCGCCACCTTCGGCCTCACACCCTCGGAGGTCTTCAAGAACAGCCGCCTCGTTCAAGTCGTCCCGTGCTCCGCAAAATAGGATAGGGGGGTAAGGCAAACCGACGACGAAGGAGCGGAGATGTTTGGAGAACGAGGGGTGTTCGGGGCGTTGGGCGGGATCGTGTCCCGGCGCCCGTGGGTGGTGCTTGGGTTCTGGGCTCTCGCGGCGCTGGTGGCCGCTCCCGCGGCCGGCGGAGTCGGCGAGCGCCTGAGCGCCGCGGTCGAGGTCCCGGCCGGGTCGGAGCCCGCTGCGGTCTCGGGAATCCTCGGGCGCGAGTTGCCCGGCAGGGACCCGGATGGGCTCATCCTCGCGGTACGCTCGGGAGACGGCGGACCCCGCGTCGGCGATCCGGCCTTCGAACAGGCGGTGGACCGGGCCGTCGGGGCGGCGCGGGACGTGGCCGGCGTGGGCGAGGTTACGACCTACCGCGATCCGGGCGCGGGGAGGCTCGCGGAGGAGGGCGGCCAGGCCGCGGCGGTCCTGGTGGGACTGGAGAGCGCCGATCCCGTGCGTGCGCAGGAGGCCGCCGGCGAGGTCCGCGAGGCGCTTAGGCGCGTCGAGAAGCCGGCCTCGATGGACTTCCTCGTCACCGGAGACGCCGCGGTCTACCTGGACGCCGTCGAGCTCTCGGACAGGGACGTGGCGAGAGCGGAGACCACGGCGCTGCCGCTCACCCTCACGATGCTCGTCGTGGCCTTCGGGGCGCTGGTGGCGGCGTTGTTGCCCGTGGTCGTGGGGGTCGTGGCGATACTGCTCTCCCTCGGGGCGCTGCTGGTCGTCACGGACTACCTCACCGTGAGCGTCTTCGCCCAGAGCGTCGTCACCATCCTCGGGCTCGCCGTGGGCATCGACTACGCGCTCCTCATGGTCAACCGCTTCCGCGAGGAGCTGGGCCGCGGCCTCCCGTCCCGCGAGGCCGCGGAGGTAACCACCGCCACCGCCGGGCGCACGGTCGCCTTCTCCGGTGGGACCGTCGCCGTCTCGCTCACGGCGCTGCTCGTGCCGCCGGTCGAGGTGTTCCGCTCGATGGGCCTCGCCGGACTACTGGTCGTGCTGGCGGCGGTGGCTGTCTCGGTTACGGCGGTGCCGGCGATGCTCTCGCTGCTCGGCGAGCGGGTGAACGCCCCGCGCTTCCTGCACCGTCTCACCGCCTGGACTCGGGGCGAGGGATTCTGGCGCGTCCTCGGGCGGGAGATCATGTCGCGCCCCCTCCCCTACGCGCTGGCGGTGACGGCGCTGCTAGCGGTCCTCACGCTCCCCATCGTCGGGGCCGTGATCTACAACCCCGCCGAACGGACGCTCGGGACCGCCGCCGAGTCCCGCCGCGGCGTCGACGTCCTGAACGAAATCGGCCTCGGCGGCACGATGGACACCACCGACGTGGTAGTGGACCTCGGCCAGGGCGAGAGCTTCTACGGCTCGGACGCGATAGAGGACGTGGACCGCCTCGCCCGCGACCTTGAGGACCTCGACGGTGTGGACCTCGTGGTCGGCCCTATCGCCGCCGGCGGGCAGAAGGAGATACCGGCCG
>CALMWA010000309.1 GCA_937873125.1 uncultured Actinomycetes bacterium
GGATCAGGTTGGTGGAGATGGGGGCCACCTGGAAGAGCCGGGTCTCGCGGAACTTGCGCTCGACGTCGTACTCGGCGTCGTAGCTGTAGCCGCCGTAAGTCTGCATCGCGACGTTGGCGGTCTCGAAGGAGGCGTCGGCGGCCAACAGCAGGGCCATGTTCGCCTCGGCTCCGCAGGGCTCGCCCTTCTCGAATAGTTCGGCGGCCCGGTAGCGCATGAGGTCGGCAGCCTCCACGCTTATGTGCGCCCTCGCTATGGGGAACTGGATGCCCTGGTTCTGACCGATGGGACGTCCGAAGACCTTCCGTTCGTTGGCCCGGCGGGTCGCACGGTCCACGAACCACCGTCCGTTGCCGATGCACTCGGCGGCGATGAGGATGCGTTCGGCGTTCATGCCGTCCAGGATGTAACGGAAGCCCTTGCCCTCCTCGCCGATCAGGCCGCCCGCCGGTATCGAGAGGTTCTCAAAGACCAGCTCGTTGGTCTCGTTGTTGATCATCACCCGGCGAGGCTTTACCGTGAGGCCGTTGCCCACGGCTTCGCGCAGATCGAAGATAAAGACCGAGAGCCCCTCTGACTTGCGCTTTACCTGATCCAGCGGCGTGGTACGGGCCAGGAGGATCATGAGGTCCGAGTGCTGGACGCGGGAGATGTAGATCTTGCGCCCGTTTATAACGTACTGGTCTCCATCGCGCACGGCGGTCGTCGTTAACTGGGTGGTGTCGGTACCGGCCTCGGGCTCGGTCACGCCGAAAGCCTGCAACCTCAGCTCACCGCTGGCTATCTTCGGCAGGTATTCGTTTTTCTGTTCCTCCGAGCCGTGCCGCAGCATGGTGCCCATGACGTACACCTGCGCGTGGGCGGGTTGGGCGTTACCTCCGGAGCGGTTGATCTCTTCGAGGATGATCGTGGTTTCGGTGAGTCCCAGGCCCAACCCACCATATTCCTTCGGGATGAGCGCACCGAGGTAGCCACTCTCGGTCATTGCCTGGATAAAAGCCTCCGGATACTCGCGTTTTGCGTCGAGGTCGCGCCAGTAGCTGTCCGGGAAGCCTTTGCATACTTCGCGGACTCCCTGGCGCAGGTCCGCGTGTTGGTCGGTCTTTGCCATGTCATGCCTCCAGCAGGTTTCGTACGTCGGGCTCGCGATCCAGGTTCCAGATACGGTCCATGATCCGGCCGAACGCCTCGTCCGAGGCTCCACCTTGAAACGCTACCAGGCTCCGGGCTTTCGCCTCCAACTCCTCACGGCTCAGCATGTTACCGGGATCCCCCTTCGGCTCATCGACGCGGGAGGTGATCCGGTCGCCACCGGTCGTCTCTATGTCCACGAGACCGATCCAGCGTTGCGGATAGGCCGCGTCTACCTCGGGATCGAAGACCATCTCCACCCGCTCGCTGAACTCGCGCAACTTCGGGTCCTCAAGTGCCTCATCGGTGAAGTCGCCGATCCCGGCGCTTCCACCCCGGGCGATCAGGGCGAGCACGAAACCCATCGAGAACTTGGACTGGTGGATCGTGCGTGGGTCGTCTACGGGTCCGAGCACGTCTACGGCCGCACCGTGCACGCGGGCGCGAACGTGCGCTATCTGCTCCGCCCCGAGTTCATGGTCCTTCATGGCCTCCAACAAGGCATCGGCCGCGGGATGCGTGTGGCGGCAAGAGGCGTGGAACTTGAACGAGGTCTCCAGCACCGCCCATTTCTCTCCGAGACCCTCGACCAGCTTCTCGGGATCGGCGTCCGAGGACATCCCGGCAGCCATCCCTTGCACGCCTTCCAGGATGCGGGTCGCGCCGGTGAACCCGTCGTGGGCGAGGTAGGCGGCGAGAAGCCCGTCAGACGCGGCCTTTCCGGTGTGTAGCTGCTTGGAGTCCGCCGCATCGCGCAGGAACTCCCACAACCCGGCGGCCTGCGTTCCGGCCGAACCGAGCGCGTGGAGCATGGACGCTTCGTCGGCGTCCAACAGGTGAGAGACGGCGGCTGCCGCGGCGAGCGTGCCTGCGGTTCCGGTTGTGTGGAAGACCTTGTAGTGGGAGCGGCCGAGGAAGCTCCCGACCCTCACCCCGGTCTCGTAACCGACCGCCGAGGCGGCTATGAAATCCTGTCCCGAGGCGCCGGTTTGTTGGGCGGCGGCGAGGGCGGCGGAGAAGACCACGGTGGCCGGGTGAAAGACGGAGGCGTTGTGGAGGTCGTCCTGCTCCACGACGTGCGAGGCGGCGCCGTTCACGAGCGCGGCGAAGAGCGGTGAGGTACGTCGGCGAGAGACCAGTACTTCGCTAGGCCCCTCGGCCGGTCCCATCGTCTCCGCAAACCGTTCGAGTATGCGGACCGGCTGCGCGTTTTTGCCGGCGAGGGCTGAGGCTACCCAGTCGAGGAACAGTTCCTTGGTGCGCTCCACGGCTTCTTCGGGCAGATCCTCGAAGCGCAATCCGGCGAGGAAAGAAGCCAGCTCGCGGGTCGTTGCCGTTCTGGTTACGCTCATTCGCTACCCCCTGGAGTGAGACGGGCGATATCCGGGGCGTGTCCCCGCCGGTAGACCATGACGGTCCTCTTGAAGGTGATCACCACCGTGCCGTCCTGGTTGTATCCGGTCGTCTTCACCGCAACGATGCCCACGTTCGGGCGTGACTTCGACTTGCGCTTCTCCAGGACCTCCGACTGGGAGTAGATGGTGTCTCCCTCGAAGACCGGCGCCGGGAGCCGCACTTCGTCCCACCCGAGGTTCGCCATCACGTTCTGGGAGACGTCGGTTACGCTCTGGCCGGTCACCAGGGCCACCGTGAAGGTAGAGTCTACAAGGGGTTTACCGAACTCGGTTTTGGAGGCGTAGTGGCGGTCGAAATGTATGGCGTTGGTGTTCTGCGTGAGAAGGGTGAACCAGATGTTGTCGGTCTCCGTGACCGTTCGTCCCAGCGGGTGCTGGTATACGTCACCGACCTCGAAGTCCTCGAAGAACCTGCCCCGCCAGCCTTCTTTTATTGCCATGTGATCCTCCTTCTCGTCACCCGGAGCGCGCTCCCTGTGGGCCACAGCATACCGCTGCTCTCCGGTGGAAGCGTAGGGTGCTCTCCTACGAGAGCGTGGTGACGTGTTCGTCCTCGAGTAGACGGGGCTTCGCCCCGATCATGCACCGGAACGCCCGCAGCGAGTCTAGTATCTCTCCCGGCCGGATGCGCTTTGTTATCAGGATGATGCGCGAGCGGTGATCCGGGTCCGGCCACGAGCCGAGATGCTGCGGCGGGTGGATGATGTGCTGGACTCCGTTGAGGACGACGGGTCCGGCTTCGCCGACGTCCAGGAGACCCTTTACGCGCAGCACGTCCTCGCCGTGTGTGTGCAGCAGCATGGAGAGCCAGATGCCGAAGGCCGTCCAGTCCACCGGACCGTCGAAGGTCAGAGAGACGGAATGGGTCTCGGCTATGTCGTGGGCGTCCGGTCCTTCGAGGAATCTTTGATCCGTGCCCGCCCGATCTCCCAGACTCCCTGTGGCGGCTCCTGACGGGTCCGGGCGGAATAGATCTTCGGGATCCACCTCGCCGAAGGCGACTTCCGTGATCCGGGCGTAGGGGTTTATGGCGCGGAGGCGGGCTATCAAGGCTTGCGCCGCTCCCGCCTCCGCGATGTCCGTCTTGGTGATGATGATCTTGTCTGCCGCGGCGACCTGCTTTACCGACTCGGGGTTGCGGTCGAGGTGCAGGGCGCCGTTTACCGCGTCGGCCGTGGTGATGACGAGGTCCACTGTAAAGTGGTGTTGCAGCACGGGGTCGGAGAAGATCGTGAAGAGGATGGGGGCGGGGTCCGCGAGGCCGGTGGTCTCGATGACGACTCGTTCTAGTTGGGAGGTCTCGCCGCTGTTTTCCAACGCTAGCAGGTCCAGCATCGCCTCCACGAGGTCCTCACGAGTGGTGCAGCAGACGCAGCCGCTACCCAGAAGCACCGTGCGCTCGTTAGTACGGCGCAAGAGGTGGTGATCCAGGCCCACCTCCCCGAACTCGTTGACGAGCACGGCCGTGTTCTTCATCGAAGGCTTCGATAGCACCCTACCTAGAAGGGTCGTCTTGCCGCTACCGAGGAACCCCGTCACCACCGTTACCGGACGCTTCATCGGCGTCTACTTCTCGTCCCAGGCGTCGTCCGAGCCGGAGAGTGACGCTTGCAGTGCGGGATCCAGGGGGTCCAGCGGTCGGCCGGACAGATTCTCCGCGGCCGGCCAGAGGGAGCCCAGGTCCTGGACGATCTCCGTTCTACCTTTGCGGTCGCGCAGCACGTACTTGCTTCCGCTCCACTCCTGAATCCGTAGCCCGTAGTGGCCCAGCACCTCGTTGGTCAGGGCAGCCCGGTGGATGCGGTCGCGGCGCCGGTCGCGCTGATACTCGACGGGGTCTGCGCCGGGACCGGACGCGCGCGCCCGGTCCTCGACGTGCCGGTCCGTCCAGTGGACCTGCGCCACGAAATCCTTCCCGCACAGCACGCACATAGAAAACTCTCTACTAGGAAGACGTGCTCGCGCCCTGATCGGCCGCCGGAGTATCGATGCCGTACATGTTGATGCCCGGATCGTGGTTGGGCTGGGACCTCGGGTACCGCTGCACGAAGTCGTCGGCGATCTCCTCCATCGTCGTCCAGCGCACGCCGTCGTGGCCGTTGATGTAGTCGATCAGCCTTTCGAGCATCAGGAGTACCTGCGGCCGTCCCGATACATCCGGGTGGATGGTCAGGCAATACGTCGCGTAGTCCATCTCCCTGTGGACCCAGTCGAACTGGTCGCGCCACAGTTGCTCGATGTCGTGCGGGTTGACGAAGCCGTGGGTCGCCGGGGAGGTCTTTATGAACATCATCGGGGGCAGGTCGTCGAGATACCAGTTGCCGCCGATCTTGACGAGGTCTATCTCTTCACCCCGCACCAGCGGCTTCATCCACTCACCGGCCGACTTGGAATAGTCGATCTTGGTCCAACTGTCGCCCACCCTGGCGTAATAGGGAGTGAAATCACGGTGCTGGAGGCTGTGATCGTACTTGTAACCGTACTCCAGGAGCAACTCGTTGGTGGTCGCCGAGACTTCCCACCACGGCGCCACGTTGCCGACAGGCTTCTTGCCGGAGAGATCCTCGATCAGCCCGATGCATTTTTCGAGTACGTCTCTCTCCTGCTGGGGGGTCATGGCGACCGGATTCTCGTGCGAGTAGCCGTGGCTGCCGATCTCGTGTCCCGCGTCCGCGACCATCCGGACCTGCTCCGGGAAGGTCTCTATGGAGTGTCCGGGGATAAACCAGGTCGTCTTCAGATCGTACTTCTCGAAGAGCTTGAGCAACCGCGGCGTCCCAACCTCGCCGGAGAACATGCCCCGCGAGATGTCGTCGGGCGAATCCTCACCACCGTAGGATCCGAGCCACCCGGCAACGGCATCGATGTCGATGCCGATCGAGCAAAGTATTTCTTTCTGAGCCATTGCTTCTCCCACCTTTCCCTTTTGTCTGACCAAAAGAATTGTACAGAAGCCGTCTCTCACGCTCAACTATCGCTCGTCCAGAAACACGTCTGGCAACAGAAGCGCACGCAGGGATATTTGAACGTCGCCCCAATTCCCGTTAACATAATTGTCAGACAAATTAGGATTACGGGCGGCGAGGTGAGGAGTAGGGGTGATGCTTCCAGAAGTGGCGGTACTCTCCATGGGAGGAACGATATCGTCGACCAATGCGGGGGGTAAGGGTGTCGAGCCGACGCTGACCGGCGAGGCGCTGGTCTCGGACGTGCCGGAGATAGCGGATGCCGCCGAGGTCTCGGCGGCGTCGTTTCGGCAGGCTGCTTCGGGCGAACTCACGATAGATGACCTTGTGGAGCTCGCCGCGGAGATTACGCGCCGGGTGGATGGGGGCGCGAGTGGGGCGGTCGTCACCCAGGGTACCGATACCATAGAGGAGACGGCTTTTGTGCTGGATCTTCTGGTGGACCGGGACGCTCCCGTGGTGGTGACGGGGGCCATGCGCAACCCGACGCTGCCGGGGGCCGACGGTCCGGCGAACCTGTTGGCGGCCGTGCAGGTCGCGGCCAGCGAGGCGGCACGGGGAATCGGCACGGTCGTGGTGCTAAACGACGAGATCCACGCCGCCCGCTACGTGAAGAAGACCCACACCGAGAACCCCGCCACCTTCAAGTCGCCGCTCACGGGGCCGGTCGGTTGGATGTCCGAGGGTACGCCGCGCATCGCGATGCGTCCGATAAGGCGACATCACATCGCTCTAGCGCCGGACGCCCAGGATCGGCCCGTGGCGTTGCTCAAAGCATCGTTGGGCGACGATGGCCGGCTCATAGGAGAGATCGGACGTCTCGGATACGCCGGGCTCGTGGTCGAGGCTCTAGGAGGGGGGCACATGCCCTCCCGCACCGTCGAATCTCTGACGTCGCTCGCGGCTGAGATGCCGGTCGTTTTGGCTTCGCGCACGGGGAGTGGGGAGGTGCTGCGGCGCACCTACGGCTTCCCCGGCTCGGAGATCGACCTCCTGGACCGCGGCCTCATAAACGCGGGACCACTAGACGGACTCAAAGCGCGCCTCCTGCTCTCGTTGCTCCTCAGAGCCGGGACGTCGCGGGATGAGATACAGGCCACCTTCGACTCCTGGTTGGAGCCCGAATCGCGGTAGCTCGACTCGTCCACGAATCTCTGACACTATAAGGTAGCGACGAACGGAGAACCGTATGGCCGAGGCATCGTTGACTATAGACCGCGAGAAGAGCGCCAGTCGCATAGAGCGCGACATCGAGATCCTTGCTGGGCCCGAATATACGTTGTCCGGCGAGGCGATCCGCCGCTATGCCTACACGCCGGAGTACCGCAATACCCTGGACTACTTCATTGGCGAGCTGGAGGCTCTGGGCTTCGAGCACTACGAGGACCCGGTAGGCACGCTCGTAGCCCGCAACCGTCCGGCGGGCGAGAAGGTCTTCGGCGTCGGTTCGCACTGCGACTCCAACCGCAACGGTGGCAAGTACGATGGCACCATGGGTGTCGTAACGGCCCTGGAGGTATGTCGCCTCAACGAGGAATTGGGCCTGAACCTCCCGCTCCAACTCATCTCCTTTCTCGAAGAAGAAGGCTCCGGCTTCGGCCAGATGCTCCTGGGGAGCCGCATCATCGCGCAGCGCGTGACCGAAGAGGACCTGCGCGAGAGGTTCCGTGCCGTGGACGATGGGCGTTCTTTCTGGGAGCACGCCGAAGAGGCCGGATATGAGCCCGGACGTTGGCACGACGCGATCCGTATCCTGGACGACCTATACGGGTGGATCGAGTTGCACATCGAGCAGGGAAAGCTTCTCGAGAACGAGGACCTGCCCGTCGGGATCGTCACCGGTATAGCCGGT
>CALMWA010000310.1 GCA_937873125.1 uncultured Actinomycetes bacterium
GAGGCTATTATGAGGTCGAACGGTCCCTCGGGCATCTCTTCCGGAAGCGTGCGCTGTTCGACGCGAACGTGCCCCTGAGAGGCGAGTCGCTCCCGCGCGATGGCGAGAGCTTTCTCCGACAGGTCCACCGCGAGCAACTCGTCGCAGCACGGGGCCAGCATCTCCGTAAACACCCCGATGGAGGCCCCCGCCTCCAGGGCGCGGTCGAACCGGCGTCCTTGTAGAGCTTGCAGCGTGCGCTCGTACTTGCGACGCTCGTACTCGCTGGTCTCGAAGTTCCAGGGGTCCCGCGCTCCAGCGTAGAGGTCCTCGAAGTAGTCCCGGTCCAGACGTTCCCTCACGACTCTTGTCTCCGGGCCAGTATCTCCTGCCGCCCGCGGCGCGCGAGCGCTCGTTCGAGCCGGTGCTGCAGCAGGAAGAGTTCGAGGTCGCGCCGGGCGCGGTCGAGGGGCCCGGAAGCCGCGAACGGGTGGGAGCCGACGGCGCGCGCGGCTTCATCGAGTATCTCGCGGCACGCGCTCGCCACCGCTTCCCGAAGTTGCACGGCGAAGCCCGCGAGCGAGGCTTCCGGGTCGGCGTCGGCCGTGGCTGCTGCGTACTCCAGCCAGCGGTCGACAGTCCCCTGCGCGGTGAGCATCTTTCCCGCCGCCAGCGAGACGATGTCGTCCGGGTCTCGGCCCGCGGTCTTTGCCGCCAAGATTTCTAGGGCTGCATCCACGGCCGCGTCGGAGATGCCCGCCCAGGTCACGGCCGTTCGGATGGCGTCGCGGGCGAAGTACGGCTCCCGGAGAAGCTCCCCCGGCCCCCCGAACACGGCGAGCACGTGAGCCTCGCGGAATACGACGCGATGGCTCTCGGAGGAGCGCATCCCCGCGCCGCGGAACCAGTCCCGGTCCACCTCGACGCCGTGCGTCAGGTCCACGTAGGCGGCGAGCGGCGGTCCCGGAGCGGCATCCGCGGCGCGGACGAGCACCACGGCCCGGTCGAGTCCCGTCGAGCCGGAGCAGAACGTCTTGACACCGGAGACGCGGATGCCGTCGCCGGTCTCTACGAGCCGGGCTGGTTCTCCCTCGCCGGGTATCGGGTCCGCGCCCCACACGCCCAGCCGCAACTCACCGGCGGCGACAGCCTCCAACTCCCGCGAGCGCAACGGCTCAAGAGCGCACACGGAGAGGCGTTCCACGGCGTTGAAATGCCCGTCCAGGATGCGCCCGACGGAACCGTCGGCCCGCGCCACGGCCCTGAGCAGCCGCCACTCCCGCGTGAACGTCGCGCGCCGGCCTTTGGACCCAACCGGGTCCGGGACGGGCATCGCGAGCGCGCCGGAGTCGGCGAGAGCCCGGAAAGGATCTTCGGGGAAGGCCGGGGCGCTGTCGCGGGCTGCGGCGCCGGAAGAGATCCGGGCCACGAGTTCGTCAAGTGCCTGTTCGGATACGCAGGGACTCGCACTGATGCGCCCGACCGTCCTCACGCCGATGCTCTCTCGGTCTTGGGCCTGGCGGTAATTGCCTCCGCCATCGGGGCGGGCTCGAAACCTCGCGCGCGGATGCTGTCGACGAGGGTCGGGATCAGGGCTACGGTCTCCACGCAGCCGGTTCGGAGCGCTCCGGGACCGAGGCCGTCGTGCAGCAGAACCACCGCGCCGGGCTCTATCCGGGGTTCGATGTGGGCCAGCATCTCCCCGGACGAGTCTCCGCGCCAGTCGTGTGGATCTATCGTCCAGAGCGCGAGTTCGAGCCCGTAGCTCCGGGCAATCTCCGGGGTCCACGGCGCGACGATACCCCAGGGTGGACGCCAGAGGCGCGGCCGGACGCCGAGAGCGTGCAGATCGGCGAGGGCTGCTTCGGTGTCGGCTTCGATCTCTTTGCGGGTCCGGTCCGTATGGCGTACGTGCTCCGTGCAGTGCAATTCGACTTGGTGCCCCGCATCGAGCACCGCGGAGATCAGGGCGGGCTCCCTGCGCGCCAACGGTGCCACGACGAAGAACGTCGCACGCGCTTCGGCTTCGTGGAGCGCGTCTAGCACCCGGCACGTCCCCTCGGGGTCCGGGCCGTCATCGAAAGTCAGGTGTACGGGCAGAACCTCCGAAGGCGTCAAAGGACTTCTCCGCGCTCCCATACACAGTCCCACATCCGTATATCCACGCCGGTTTCCTCCGCTCGATCCGTGCCTCTAAACGCCGCCAGATGTTAGCACAGGCCACCTATTGCCCGGTGGGGTTATCTTTCACACCAGAGTGGATTATTGAGACCATTGCAGAGCGTACGAGGGAAAGCTCGCTTCCACTTATCCCTTGCGGCGGATGTTGATGTGAAGCTCCTTGAGTTGGTCCTCGGTGACGGTGCCGGGGGCATCCATCATCTCGTCGCGGGCGGCCTGGGTCTTGGGGAAGGCCATCACCTCCCGGATGTTAGGCTCGTCTCTCAGAACCATGACCAGGCGGTCGATCCCCGGCGCTATCCCGCCGTGCGGCGGCGCGCCGTACCGGAACGCCGTGAGCATCGCCCCGAAGCGCCGCGCGGCCTCCTCTGGCCCGATGCCGATGGTCGAGAAGACCTTCTGCTGCAACTCCGGCAGGTGTATCCTGATGCTCCCGCTCGCCAGCTCCGTCCCGTTCGCCACCAGGTCGTAGAGCTGGCCGTGGACCTTCAGCGGCTCCGTATCGAGCAGCGGCAGATCGTCCTCGCGCGGCATCGTAAACATGTGGTGCATCGGCTCCACCCGCTGCTCGTCCTCGTTCCACTCGAAGAGCGGGAAATCCGTTATCCAGCACAGACCGAGTATGTCCGGGTCGGCCAGACCCAGCCGGTCCCGGAAGTGCAACCGCAGCCGGTTCAGGCTCTCGAAGACCACCGGGTCCTTGTCCGCGACGAAGAATATATAGTCCCCGCTTTGCGCTCCGAGCGTCTCTTTCAGCGCGCTCTGCTGCTCATCGGAGAAGAACTTGGCGATAGGTCCGGTCAAGTCGTCGTCCGTTACCTTGAAATTAGCCAGCCCACGCGCGCCGCCGGTAGCGGCCATGGCTGTAAGGTCATCAAGCTCGCGCCGCGAGAGGTCGCCGAGTCCCCCAACCGAGATGCCGCGCACGGAGCCGCCGCCTTCGACCGCGCCCCGGAAGACCTTGAACTCCGAGGAGCGCGCGATCTCGGACACGTCTTTCAACTCCAGGCCGAAACGGAGATCCGGCTTGTCGGAGCCGAATCGCTCCATCGCCTCGGCAAATGTGAGGCGCGGGAAAGGTTTCTGAAGTAGCTTCTTCTCTGTCAGTCCTTCGACGATCTCGGTAAATAGGCCTTCGGTGAGGCTAAGGATCTCGTCCTGGGTGGTGTAGCTCATCTCCAGGTCGAGTTGGGTGTGTTCGGGCTGGCGGTCGCCGCGCCCGTCCTCGTCGCGCAACGCCCGCGCGATCTGGAAGTACCGCTCGAACCCGGCGACCATCAGGAGTTGCTTGAACTGCTGCGGCGACTGAGGCAGAGCGTAGAACTGTCCGGGATAGAGACGGGCCGGGACCAGGTAGTCTCGTGCGCCCTCCGGCGTGGAGGCGGTTAAAAGCGGCGTCTCAATCTCTACGAAATCGCGCTCGGAGAGGTAGTCGCGCATGTGCTTCACGACCCGGTGCCGGAAGAGAATGTTCTCGCGCATACGCTCGCGGCGCAGGTCCAGGTAGCGGTACTTCAGGCGCAGTATCTCGTCCACGGGCCTCTCGCGGTCGATCTCGAAGGGCGGCGTCTCGGAGGTGTTGAGGACGCGCAGGGACGTGGCCTCCACCTCGATCTCACCGGTTGGGAGATCCGGGTTCTCGTTCCCCTCCGGCCGCCGCTCGACTACGCCCTCCACCGAGATGGACCACTCTGGCCGCAACTGCTCGGCGGCGGAGAAAACCTCCTCGCGCTCCGGGTCGAACGTAACCTGCGTGAGCCCCCAGCGGTCCCGCAGGTCTATAAAGATGAGACCACCGTGGTCGCGGCGACGATGCACCCATCCCGCCAGGCGCACGCTCTCACCGACGTCGTTGCCGCGCAGTTCGCCCGCCGAGTGGGAGCGGTAGGGGTTCTTCACGTCATCGCTCTTCGAGTTCAAAATCCGGTTCCTCTCCGCTGCTATAGTGCTATTTCGTGTTTTGGCGGTGCGAATTTCCGACGCTGGCAGGCTCATTGCACCGTTTTTACGCCCGTGATACCTTAGCACTGGCTCACATAGGGAGCACCGAGACTGTAGCGGGCTCCCGGTCAGGTTGCAGGGGAGAGTTTATCCGAGAAGATGGGGTTGGAGGCTTGCCTGCCAGGGTCTGGCTTTGTCTGGTAATAATTCTGGGCGTTGTCTTCCTCGCGGGATGTGGTGGCGGTGAGGAGCCGGCTCCCGTCCCCCCCGCGACAACAGCTCCGGCTCCAACTACGCCCGCCGCACCCCCGGCGGGCGGTACGACGGTCGGGGCGGGCCAGGCGGAGACGATCCGGGACCGCCCGATCACGCTTCAAATGGACCAGCCGGTTCCGCCGGACTTCAAGGCCGCGTATCAGCGCCGTTCCCTGATCACGGTCCAGTTCTACAAGACTGGCCAGAACCCTTTCTATCCTCAAGGCCTCGGTGTGGACACGGAGGTTAACTCGTTTGTGGAGCAACTCCGGGCCGAGTACCCGACCGTACAATTTTTTAGCTATGACATCGCCAACCCCGGCGCTACAGAGGGTGCGGCGGAGTTGCAGAACGGAGAGTACGGGACGCTGGCGGCCCAGCTTGGCGTCGGGCTCACGCCGTTTCTGGCGACGCTGGCCCCCGCGTCCGAGGGCGACGATTACATCATCAAGAATTTGTTTCAGGGCTACGTTACGCAGCCCGTGGTCAGTCAGGCGCTCTTCGACCTCTCCGCCGTGCAGGTGGAGGACAATACGAGTGACGTGGGCGTCACCCTGGATCAACTGGAGCTGACACAGAGCGGGGGAGGTATCGAGTACGTCACCGTAAGGAACTCCAGCGAGAACGTCGTGAACCTCCAGGGTTTCACGCTGCGAACGCTCGACCCGGAGACCGGACAGGTAAACCCGGAGTCCGCGACGGTCGAGATAAACGACGCGGTGGAGATAGAGCCC
This sequence comes from uncultured Actinomycetes bacterium, assembly GCA_937873125.1. GTDB lineage: Bacteria > Actinomycetota > Rubrobacteria > Rubrobacterales > Rubrobacteraceae > JACDDK01. Next base: position 5,091 of record CALMWA010000310.1, read on the forward strand.
CGCAAGAGCGCCTCCGTCGGCCGTTCGCCGGAGATAGTGGACGCGGACGGCAAAACGGTGGCCGGTACCTTCGAGGGCGGTGAGGGACTGGGATTGGCGCCGGGGGATCAGGTCGTTCTCCTTGACGCCGGCGGCGCGGTAGCCGCGACTATTACGGTTTAACACGCCGTTGACCCGACCTGAAAATTCGCCCGCTTGCGCTAAACTAGGGGCGTATGAGTACCCCCGTATACCTGGACAACGCCGCAACGACGCCTCTGGACTCGCGAGTCCTGGAAGCCATGCTCCCGCATCTCGGGGGGCGGCGCGGCAACGCATCCTCGCTGCACGCATCGGGCGCCGCTGCCCTCGATGCCGTGGAGGAGGCGCGTGCGTCGGTCGCGGCCTTCATGGGGGCCGAGCCGGGTGAGATCTTTTTCACCAGCGGCGGCACCGAGGCGGATAACATAGCCGTCCTCGGGCTGGCGGCCGCGAGCCCGGAGAACCAGCACCTGGTCGTCTCGCGCATAGAGCACCCCGCCGTTCGACAGGCCGCCGAACATCTCGGACGGATCGGATACGAAGTCTCCTGGATCGGCGTGAACGAAGAAGGTCGTGTGGACCCGGAGGAGTTTGCAGCTGCGCTGCGGCCGGACACGGCGCTCGCGGCGGTGATGTGGGCAAACAACGAGGTCGGGACCGTACAGCCGGTCGAGGAGTTGGCCGTCATCTGCGAGCAGCGCGGCGTGCCGCTTCACGTGGACGCGGTTCAGGCGGCTGGTCGGATACGCATAGATCTCGGCTCCGTCCCGATCGCGACGCTAGCAATCTCCGGCCACAAGCTCTACGGACCGCAGGGCGTCGGAGCGCTGTACGTCCGCCGGGGCGTCGAGGTGCGCCCGACCGTTTTTGGAGGAGGACAGGAGCAGGGGCTCCGCAGCGGCACGCACAACGTCGCCGGAATCGCCGGTCTCGGCGAGGCGGCCAGGCTCGCCGCCGAGGAACTGGACGTGCGCGTGGCGCACGAGGAGGCGCTTCGTGATCGCATTCTTGACGGTGTTTGCAGTATTCCCGGCGTGCGGCTCAACGGGCATGCGCGGGAGCGGCTGTCAAACAACGCGCACCTTTATGTCGAGGGAGTAGAGGCTGAGGGGCTCGTGCTGCTCTGCGACGCTATAGGGTTCGAGATCGGCAGTGGTTCGGCTTGCGCGTCGGGTGGTCACAAGGCTTCTTCAGTACTGCTGGCGATGGGCTTCGACGAACAGGAAGCGTTCTCGGTGGTCCGGGTAACGGTTGGCAAAGATACCTCGGAGCAGGAGATCGACGGTTTCGTCGAGGCGTTCGCCACGGCGGTCGCCCGGCTGCGCGAGCTATCTCCATTGTACGCAGGATAGTTCCGATGGCCGAACGCTACCATCCACAGGTCATCGAACACCTCGTCCGGCCCCGGCACGTCGGCGAACTGCCCTCGCCCGATGGTACGGGCGAGTCGGGAGACTCCGCCTGCGGAGACGTCGCCCGCTTTACCGTAAAGGTCGAGGACAACGTCGTCCGGGAGGTCCGTTACAAGGTATACGGATGCGTGGCCTGTATCGCCGCTGGTTCGGCGCTGGCCGAGCTGGTGCAGGGCGAAGACTTGCTGCGGGCGGCGAGCGTCACTAAGGAAGATGTTCAGGAGGCGCTCGGCGGGCCGCTGCCGTCCGGCAAGGAGCACGCCCTGACGCTGGTCCTGGACGCGCTGCACAAGGCGATAGAGGATCACTTTAACCGCCGGGCGGGTTCGATGCTGGTGGACGGTTACGGCGGTGGACGCGGCACGGGCAAGAAGACCGTAGTCGCCGCCATGAGCGGCGGGGTTGACTCGGCGGTTACGGCGCTCTTGCTCAAGGAGGCGGGCTACGAGGTGGCGTGCGTAACCTTCCGGCTGCACGACGGCGAGCGCGGGAGCCGGTCGTGCTGCTCGCCGGATACCGTGCTCTTCGCCCGCGACACCGCGCATCGGATGGGTCTGCCGCACTTCACGCTCAATCTCAAGGAGTTGTTCGACCGGCGTGTGATGCAGGACTTCGTCGGCTCTTACGAGGCGGGGAAGACTCCGAACCCGTGCGTGTCGTGCAACGCTCACGTCAAGTTCCACGCGGCGGCGTTCCTGGCGGACAGGCTCGGCTTCGACCACGTCGCGACCGGACACTACGCCCGGGTCGGCGAGGGACCGACGCTTGCGCGTCCGGTGGACGAGAGCAAGGACCAGACCTACGTGTTATGGCCCATGCCGCAGGAACTTCTGGCCCGTACCGTCTTCCCGCTCGGTGAGTACAGGAAGACGGAGGTTCGCAAGATCGCCGAGGACCGGGGGCTCGCCGTCGCATACACGCCCGAGAGCCAGGACATCTGCTTTATCCCGGACGGCAACTACCGGAGCTTTATACGAAAGAAAGTGGCCGCGGAGCCGGGTGAGATCGTCGACTCCGGCGGCGAAGTTCTGGGTCGGCACGCCGGGGTGGTGGACTTTACTATCGGGCAGCGCCGGGGCATCGGCGTCTCCGCCCCGAGGCCGCTGTACGTGACCGAGGTCCGGCCGCAGAGCAAGCAGGTCGTGGTCGGCCGAAAGCAGGATTTGGAAGTGCGTGAGGTGCGCGTGTCGGGGATGAACTGGTTCCTGGACCCGAGCGAGGCTCGCGCGGTACAGGTTCGCTACAACAGCGTGCCGGTGGAATGTGAGATCGAGGACGCCGGAGATGGAGAGTGGATCGCGCACCTGCCGGAGCCGGTGGCGGGGGTGGCGCCGGGCCAGTCGGCCGTCTTCTACACGGGAGACGGTCAGCGTGTGGTGGGGGGCGGCGTCGTATCGCGAAGCCGTCCGAAAGCCACTGTGGAATCCGGCGGCGGCCGGGCGGCGGGAGATATAGAATGATGGATGTATGGTCTTGAGAGAGGTGCGTTAAGCTTTGGATACGTTCGTTGAGTTAATGAAAGGCCTGTTGTTCGGTGGCATCGCGGTGGCGTTCTTTGTTCTGGCGTGGATGTTCTTGAGGCTTGCGAGGATCTTCTCGACCACCGAGAAGACGATAAAGGACGTCTCCAAAGAGGTCGTGCCGCTGCTCGGCAAGACGCACGTTACGGTGGACAACATCAACAGCCAGCTCTCGCAGCTCGACACGGCCGTCGGGGACGTCGCCGGGATCACTGGCGAGCTGGACCAGACCACCACCGTCATCACCCGCGGGGTGCGGAGCGGTGTGATCAAAGCGTCCTCCGCCACGGCGGGGCTCTCTCGCGGGATCAGCACGTTTCTGGGTGGCAAGAAGACAACCGAAGGGGAGGGCTAGCCGGTGGATGGCTGGGGCAAGATTTTGGCCGGAGCCGTAATCGGTGTGGTGGGGACGGTCTACGCGACGAACGAGGAGTTCCGCAAGCAACTGCCGAAGAACGCGCGGGATCTGCCCGCGGCGGTGCGCCGCCGGTTCGACGAAGCGGTCTCGGCGGCCCGCGAGGCGTCGTCCAGCCGCCGGCAGGAGATCCTTCGCGACCTCGAAGACCACGGTGGCGGGGCGCACGCCGCCCGCGGTGTGGAGCCCGACCCGGCTGCGCCGGAGACTTCCGTGCCAGAGACGCCCGTGGTAACCGATCCGGACGCAACCCAGCAACTCTCCCGTCCGACAGAGTAAACAGAGCCCTCGGAATCGATCCGGGGAAGGAGTCGATTTGACGACCGAAACGGATGCCGAGTACACGTATCTGGAGGTTCCGCCCATGCCCGAGATGCGAGGATGCGTGGGGCTCGTAATGGCCGGGATGGCGGCGCGCGCCAAGATAGGGGTGGGCGGTCTGGACGAAGCGGTGGAGACATTGGAGAGCCTGCACTCCGAGCAAGAGCCCACCGTCTACCGGTTCTCAATGGACGAGGATCGGGTGGTGGCGGAGATCGAAGACCCAGCTGATGGCGTGGCGACCTGGCGCACGGTGGTGGAACTCGTATCGTGAACCGGCGTTACCGACGCCCCGACAAAGCCCGTACCCGGCGGTTACTGATCGCCTACCACAAGCACGGCGACCAGCGCGCCCGTGAGCGCGTGATCGCGGAGCAACTCCCGCTCGCGGAGTTTCTGGCCCGCAAGTTCGCCGGGCGTGGGGAGCCCGTCGAAGACCTCGGTCAGGTTGGCTCCGTCGGCCTGATCAAAGCCGTGGACCGCTTCGACGTGGACCGGAACATCGAGTTCTCGACCTACGCAACCCCGAACATTCTCGGGGAGATAAAGCGCTACTTCCGCGATAAGGGTTGGGCCATGCGCGTTCCTCGCGGTCTTCAGGAATTGCGACAATCCGCGAAGGAGGTGATCCGGGACGAGACGATCAAGACCGGACGCTCCCCGACCGTCGAGGATTTGGCGAAAATTCTGAACGCCGACGAGGAGAGCGTGGCCGAGGCTCTCACCCTGGGACGCGCCTACAACACCGCCAGCCTCGACGCCCCCGTGAGCAACGAAGACACCGACGGAGACACGATCATAGACCTCCAGGCCGACGGCAACTTCCCGATAGAGGGCCTGGAGGACAAGATCCTGCTGCAGAGCGCCATGCGCGACCTGAAGGACCAGCAGCAACAGATACTCAAGCTCCGCTTCAACGAGGGCAAGACCCAGACGGAGATCGCTGACGAGATCGGGGTGAGCCAGATGCACGTCTCCCGCCTGTTGCGCCGAGCCGTCGACGACCTGCGCGACCGGCTCGGCGAGATCGAGAGCAACGGGAACTAGAAAACGCCCGCCATCAAAGTACAATACCCTGACATGAATCCTATTCAGAGCAGCGAAATTCGCCAGAAGTTCCTCGATTTCTTTACCGAGCGGGACCACCGCCTCTACCGGAGCTCGTCCCTGATCCCGCACAACGATCCCACGGTTCTACTCACGACCGCCGGCATGCAGCAGTTCATAACCTTCTTCACCGGCGAGGAACGCCCCCCGAGCCCCCGCGCCACCAGCTCTCAGAAGTGCTTCCGCACCCAGGACATCGAGGACGTCGGCGACCCGACGCACCTCACCTTCTTCGAGATGATGGGCAACTTCTCCTTCGGCGATTACTTCAAGAAGGAAGCCATCGAGTATGCCTGGGAGTTCCTGACACAGGAATTGGGTCTGGCGCCGGAGCGGCTCTGGATCACGATCTTCGAGGGCGACGAGAACGCCCCCGAAGACCTTGAAGCGAAGGACTTTTGGATGAAAGTCGGCGTCCCGGAAGAGCGCATCTTCGGTCTCCCCAAGAGCGAGAACTGGTGGGGACCACCGGGAGACTCCGGCCCCTGCGGCCCGTGTTCCGAGGTCTACTACGACTACGGCGAGGAGTTCGGCGCCGGCGACCCGCTCGCCGACCCGAAGTCCGGCCCCGGCGGCGACCAGGGAGACTCGCGGTTCCTGGAGATATGGAATCTGGTCTTCAACCAGTACGAGCAACGCAAGGACGGAACCCTGACCCCGCCCGCCAAACCCGGCATCGACACCGGCATGGGCCTCGAACGCACCGCCGCCGTGGTCCAGGGCGTACGCTCCGTCTACGACACCGACCTCTACGCCCCGATCTTCGAGCGCATCAGAGAAGCTAGTGGAATCGAACGCGGTCAATCAGATAGTTTAGATCGAGCGCTCTATATCCTGGCTGATCACTCTCGTGCAATGGCCTTTCTGATAGCGGATGGAGTTCGTCCGGGTAATCAAGGGCGTGAGTATGTTCTGCGTCGCATAATCCGGCGTGCTGCTCGGGAAGTCCTTACTCAAGTTTGGCCGAACAGTTTGAAAGACATGAGTCCTATTCTCTTACTGGCGGGATTAGCTACGACGGTTGCCGATTATATGGGCAGTTACTGGGAAAGCTTAGTTGAACACAAGGCACAAATCAGGGATATTGTGGATCGCGAGGCCTCGCGTTTCATGCAAATTTATGAGTCCGGTATGGGTTTGCTGGAGTCAGAGATCGAGCGTGTCGGTGGCGGGAACTTCCCCGGCGAGGTCGCGTTCACGCTGCACGACACCTATGGTTTTCCGGTTGAGATTACGCGGGAGGTGTTGGCGGAGCGGGGGATCTCGCTGGACGAAGTCGCCTTCGAGCGTGCTATGACGGGGCAGCGCGAGCGGGCTCGCGAGGCGATGCAAGGCTACGACCGGGTGGTGGCGGCGTTCCGGGATCAGGAGATAAAGAGCCGTTACGTGGGCTACGAGCGTGAACAGGTCGACACCCACATAGTCGCCGTGGAGCCTGTGCCCGGCACGGAAGACGAAGTATTTGTCGTGCTCGCCGAGAATCCGTTCTACGCGACGGGCGGCGGGCAGGTAGCTGACGAGGGTTGGATCTCCTCTGACAACGGACAGTTGGAGGTCTTCGAGGCAATCCCCGCCGGCGACTATCAGGTACTGCGAGCCCGTATCGAGCACGGCGAGTTTCGTGCCGGAGATTCCGTGACGGCGTCCATAAACCGGGTACGGCGTCAGCAGATAGAGGCCAACCATACCGCGACGCACATCCTTCACTGGGCGCTGCGGGCCGTGCTCGGGCGGGACGTGGTGCAGGGCGGAAGCTATGTCGGGCCGGACCGGCTCCGTTTCGACTACCGGTATTCCGGTAAGGTGAGCGAATCCGAGCTGCGGCGCATCCAGGAGTTGTGTCTGCTCAAGATCACCGAGAACCAGCCTGTTCGCTACTACACCACCACAATGGACGAGGCCCGAAATCTGGGAGCTATGATGCTCTTCGGAGAGAAGTACGGAGACCTCGTGCGGGTAGTGGAGGTGGATGGTTTCTCTCGTGAGCTCTGTGGCGGGACGCACGTGCGCGGGACGGCGGAGGTGGGGGCGTTCAAGATCCTCTCCAACAGGAAACACGGCGCCGACCTGTACCGCATAGAAGTAATCACAGGCCGCGAAGCCCTCTACTATCTCATAGAGATCGCGGAGAATGCCGAGGAGGCCGCCGAGAAGCTTCGGGTCTCACCGGACGTTTTACCTGAGGCTATTGAGATCCTGCGCGAGAGCGCGCAGCGAGCCCAGGAGTTGAAGCGAGAGCAGACGCTTGAGAGAGGTCTGCAGGAAGTCGGGGCGCTTGTCGAGAACGCGGAGGCCGTGGACGGCATGAAGGTCGTAACGGGCCAGGTCGTGGCGGCGGATGCCAAGGGGCTACGCCAGATCTCCGACGACGTGAAGAACCGTATCGGTGGGCCGTCGGCAGTAGTGCTCGCCGCCGATCTCGGCGGCAAGGCGGTGCTCGTGGCGAACCTTCATCCGCAAGTCTCCGAGAAGATAGAGGCCGGGGAGATCGTGCGCGAGGCTTCCGGCGTTCTCGGCGGTGGAGGCGGCGGCGGCGCGACGATGGCCCAGGCCGGCGGCGGAGACCTGGCCGCCATACCCGATGCCCTGGATAAGATTCGCGGCATCCTCCGTGGGCGGCTCGCGGGCCGCGAGGGCTAACTCGTGCAGGCTTCGACCCGAGCCACAGGGAAGATCGCTGCCCTTGATCTCGGCGATGTCCGTACCGGCGTGGCTATCTCCGATCCCTCGCGCACTATCGCCCGTCCGGTAGAGGTCGTGGCGGCCGGAGAATTGACGGTGTACTTGAGAGGATTCATCGAGGACGAAGGTGTCGAGGAGATACTCGTCGGAGTCCCGAAGACGCTCGGCGGCGAGGTGGGCTTTCAAGCGCGACGTGTTTTGGATACACTAGGCGACCTGAAAAAGGTATTCGCCGGTGTGAAGTTCATCGAGTGGGACGAGCGGTTTACGACGCGCATGGCCATCGCCGGTCGTGGCGGCGGGCGTGGGAAGAAGGGCCGGGCATCCGGGGCCGGGGGGCGGGTGGATCACCTCGCCGCGGCCCGTATGTTGCAGGAGTACCTGGAGACGAGGGGGAATCCTTGAGGCGCTATAACAAAGGAAGACGACGGGATCGCGAGGACTTGGAGGCGCGCTTGAACGCGCTGCAGCCCTCCCGCTCCAAGTCCCGCCGCAAGCGCCGCTCCAATGTTGGTCCCGCGATCCTGGGCATCCTACTGATCGTCGGCGTGCTCGGCGTCATCTACCTGATCTACTCGACCGCGACCGGCGATAGCGCCGGTCAGCAAGCGGAGACCGGGGAAGGAACGGTCGAGGTGGTGAAGGGTGACACACTCTCCAGCGTCGCCGACAAGCTGGATGAAGCCGGCGTCATAAGCAGCGCGACTCTCTTCAAGCTCGAGGCCCGTCTCAGCGGCCAGAGCACCGAGATCAAGCCGGGCGAGTACACCTTCGGCGCGGAAGACGATACCGACGCGATCATGAAGAAGCTAACCTCCGGTAAGGACGTGCCGACGTTCGCCGTAACGATCCCGGAGGGTCTCACCGTGCAGCAGACCGCGGAGACCGTCGCCCAAAGCAGCGACGTTTCGGCGGACGACTTCGAGAAGGCGGCTAAGAAGACCGACTACGGTTACGCATTTCTTGAAGACCCCGCTATAAAGACCACCGAGGGCTTTCTCTTCCCGAAGAGGTACGACTTTGAGCGGGGTACGACCGCGCCCCAGATAGTGAACCGTCTGCTGGAGCAGTACCTTCTGGAGACGGAAGGGCTGGATATCCAGGGGGCCAAGGATCGGCTGAACCTCACCGAGTACGAGCTCGTTACGGTCGCCTCGCTCATCGAGCGGGAGTCGGCGAATCCCGAGGAGCGGCCGATAATTGCATCCGTGATCTACAATCGCATCCGGCAAGGTATGCCGCTACAGATAGACGCTACGATTCAGTACGCGCGCGGCGCCCCGAAGGAGGAGCTCTCCCTGGACGACCTGGAGGTCGACTCTCCCTACAACACCTACAAGAACCCCGGATTGCCTCCCGGTCCGATCGCCAGTCCCAGCCGCGAGTCGCTTCAGGCGGCCATCGAGCCCCAGGAGACGGATTATGTCTACTATGTGCTGAAGGCCAACGGCCAGGAACATTACTTCACCAACAACTACGACGACTTCCTTCAGGCGAAGGCCGAGGCCGGCCGCTAAAGCAAGGTGGGATCACCCGATAATCTATCTGTAGCTCCGTGAGGGATGGCTTGCATCCATTCATCGGTTTTGCGCCGGTTTCGCCAAGACGGTGTATCCTGAAGAAGTGAAGAATACTGCGGTACGGGGAGCGTGGGTGCTGGTAAACGTGAATCCACAAGGGATCTTGACCGGCCTGTGCATGAATGTGGAGGGAGTGAGTCATGCTTTCGCATGAAGGTAATCCGGCTCCCGGTGTGCCCCATGAACTCGGGGAGTATCTGCTGGGTGCTAGTATCTTCTCCGAAGAGCAGGTCACGCAGGCTAGGGAAAGGGCCAGGGCCGAAGGTGAGAGTCTGCGTAGGGCACTAGTCTCGCTCGGCCATCTCGGCGCGGACGAGATGGCGCGAACGCTGGCGAAGGTGCAGAACGTCGAGTACGTGGATCTCTCCAGCGCAAACTTCGACCCGGAGTTGATGGGACTCATCGCCGAAGACGTCCTGGTGCAGCACGGAGCCGTCCCACTCCGAGCGGAGAGTGGAAGCCTGATCGTGGCGATGACCGATCCCGGTGACGGTGACGCCCGCAGCGACCTCACCATCAGCGCGGGACACCCGGTTACGCCGGTGGTCGCTTCGGAGGAGGAGATCCGCCGGATACTCGACCGGCATTTCGGGTCGCGCGACGGGGCTACCGGCACGGCTACCGATACGGCCGTGAAGACCGCTCGCGGAAGTAACAGTAGTGGGCTGGTGAGCAGGCCGCAGGGTGGTTCTCCTGCTCCTCGCTTCGTTGGTCGTGGCAAGGGGCCGCCGCGCAAGCTCGGTGAGATCCTTGTAGATGAAGGGAAGCTCACCGAGGAGCAGTTGCAGGAAGCGCTGGCGATGCAGAGAAACGACTCGCGAGATCTCGGAGAAATCCTGATCTCGCTTGGCCTGGTAGAGGCTCAGGACTTGGCGCGGGCGCTCGCCCAGCGCCTCAAGCTCGATTTTGTCGTCATCTCGGAACTCTCGCCCTCCGACGTGGATCCGGACGCCCTGAACCTCGTCGAGGAGCGGACGCTGCGGAAGTATTCGGCGCTACCGCTAAGGTTTGAGGACGGGCGGCTGATAGTAGCGATGAGCAACCCGAACGACCTCTTCGCCCTCGAAGACCTTCGGATCATAACGAAACGCCAGGTCACACCGGTCGTAGCGACGCTGGAAGATATCTGTGGCGCGCTGGAACATCTCTTCGGGGACGAGGAGATGTTACCTGCCGAGGCTGTCCAGACCGAACCGGCCGCAGGACTCTCCGATGCTGCGTCAAGCGTTCAAGACCTGGAGACAACAGAAACCTCGCCGTTAGCGGATGAGTTGGCGGAACCGGAGACTCTGCGGAGCCCGCCCGCCGAAACCGCGTATGAGACCGAACCGACGGACCTAGCGTCGAGCGGCGACGAGATGCCGAGCCCGGCCGGCGAAGCGGTGCCGGAGCCCGACGCGCCGGACCGCGACGCCGAGGGATACCGTAGGGGCCGAAGGCCCGGTTTGACGGCGCGAATAGGGGACATTTTGCTCGCCGAGGGGAAGATTTCGGCGGGGCAACTGGAAGAGGCGAAGTTGGTGGCGCAGGAGCGGCGCCAGGACGTTGGTAAGACGCTCCTCGCGCTCGGTTACGTAAGCGAAGAAGATCTCGCGCGGGCGCTGGCGGCTAGGTTGCGCCTGGAGTTTGTAGAGATCACGGAGCGCGACGTGGATCGAGGCGCGTCGAGCCTCGTGGATCGACGAGTCCTGCGTAGGCTGGGAGCAATGCCGTTGCGGGTCTCGGACGGCAGGCTCGTCGTGGCGATGAGCGATCCGACCAACATCCCTGCTCTGGAGGACTTGCGGATGATCTCCGGCTACCCCGTGACGCCGGTGGTGGCTCTGGACGAGGAGATACGACGAGTCCAGAACAAGCTCTTCGCCGTGGGCGAGGAGGTAACGGAACTGCTGCAGGAGGCGGCGAGCGATTCGGTCTTCGAGGACCAGGGAGAGATCGAGTTGGGTGGCGACACCGGCGCCGACGACGCTCCGATAGTCCGGCTCGTCGGGTCCGTGTTGCAGCAGGCCGTTGGGGAGGGTGCCTCGGACGTTCACATAGAGCCGCGGGCGCGGGAGCTTACCGTACGCTACCGGGTGGACGGTGTGCTGCGGGAGGTCATGTCCATCCCGCCGAAGTTGCAGAGCGGCGTGATCGCGCGTCTCAAGATCCTGTCTAACCTGAACATCGCCGAACGCCGCATCCCCCAGGACGGCCGGTTCTCCGTGCGACTTGGCGGCCAAAAGATAGACGTGCGTGTCGCCTCGCTGCCCACGGTCTTCGGGGAGAAAGTCGTGTTGCGACTCCTCGACACCTCCAACGTCGAGGCCAACCTGGAGCAACTCGGCTTCCGCGCGGAGATCTTCGAGACCTACGAGCAGATCTTCCGTCGGCCGTACGGCGCTATTCTGGTGACAGGGCCGACCGGATCGGGCAAGTCGACCACGCTGTACGCGACGCTCAGCGAGCTGAACTCCCCGGAGCGTAACATCATCACGGTCGAAGACCCGGTCGAGTTCAGGATGGAGGGGATCAACCAGATCCAGGTAAACGCTAAGGCGGGGCTCACGTTCGCCTCCGGGCTCAGGAGCATTCTGCGTAGCGACCCGGACGTGGTGATGATCGGTGAGATCCGGGACTTCGAGACCGCGAAGATCAGCGTCGAAGCCGCCCTTACCGGGCATCTGGTCCTCGCCACCCTCCACACTAACAACGCCCCGTCGGCGGTCAACCGCCTGACGGACATGGGGGTCGAGCCGTTCCTCACCTCCTCCGCCGTTGACTGCGTGATCGCCCAGCGTCTCGCCCGCCGGTTGTGCGGACATTGCAAGGCGCCGGTGGAGTTACCGGCGGATGTGTTGGACGATATGGGCTTTCCTTACGACCGCGCTCCCAGCGACGGCCTGCACTTCCATAGCGCCGTGGGGTGTGACCGATGCGGTGGAACAGGATACAGAGGCCGACTTGGCATCTACGAGATGATGGTTGTTACACCGGAGATCCGGGACCTCATCCTACGCCGGGTCTCGACCGGCGAAATCAACCGCCTAGCGGTGGAGCAGGGTATGATGCCGCTGCGCGACGACGGGCTCCTAAAGGCCGCCGAAGGAGCAACTACCGTGGAGGAGATCCTTCGCACCGTGGTCTAGGACCGGGCCGCGTCCGTAAACGAACTAAACTTATCTGCTGCCCGTGCCGAAGAGTAGAATGTAACCGAAGACGCGGTATCTGCCGCCGAGTGTGTGGAGGATAGGCCTATGATGCAGGAAGCCGGACTAAACGATTACCTCTTCGACGCGATCCGTCTGGGCGCGAGCGACCTGCACGTTACGGTCGGGGTCCCGCCGTCGGTACGGGTCAGCGGCAAGATCCGGCACCTCGACTATCCGGCGCTCACACCGAACATGACCCGCGAGCTTATCTACGACATCCTCTCCAACGACCAGCGCCAGCGGCTGGAGGGCGAACTGGAACTCGACTTCGCGTATACGCTCCCGCGCACGGCGCGCTTCAGGGTGAACGTGTACTTTCAGCGGGGTTCGATGGGCGCGGCTTTCAGGACGATTCCGCATGAGATCCGGAGCTTCAACGACCTCGGCCTGCCGAAGGCTATCGAGGACATGACGGAGAAGCCACGAGGACTTGTGCTCGTCACGGGACCGACCGGCTCCGGCAAGTCAACCACGCTTGCGTCGATGATCGACAAGATCAACGAGACCCGCGAGGAGCACATAATGAGCGTGGAGGACCCGATAGAGTTCCTGCACAGCCACAAGAAGTGCATCGTCAACCAGCGCGAGGTAAACCAGGACACCAAGAGCTTCGCCCAGGCGCTCAAGCACGTCCTGCGGCAGGACCCGGATACGATACTCGTCGGGGAGATGCGTGACCTGGAGACGATCCACCTCGCCGTGAGCGCTGCCGAGACGGGCCACCTGGTCTTCGGAACGCTCCATACTCAGGACGCGCCGCAGACGGTTGACAGGATCATAGACGTGTTCCCGTCTCATCAGCAGTCACAGATCCGAACGCAGCTAGCCAACGCCTTGCAGGGCATCATCACGCAGACGCTTATCCCCAGGCGCGACGGTAAGGGGCGGGTCCCGGCCTGCGAGATACTGGTCCCGACGCCCGGCGTGCGTAACCTCATCCGGGAAGGGAAGAACCACCAGATCTACTCCGCCATGCAGACCGGCGGTAAGTTCGGCATGCAGACGATGGACGCGGCGCTCGTGGACCTGGTCCGAAAGGGTCTCATCTCCCGCGAGGAGGCCGAGAAGCGCTCCAGCAACCCGGAGGAGCTGAACCGGCTGGCCGGTGGTAGCATGGGCGGGATGGGCGGCGCGCCTAACCGGCCCGCCGCGAGCTCGTCCGGCTCCTACGCGGCGCTCCGTCGATAGAGAGGATGTCGTAGGTGGCCGTTTACACATATAAGGCGCGCTCTCGCAGCGGCGAGGTTCTGGAAGACAAGATCGAGGCGAACGACCAGACGGCCGTCGCCTCCGAGTTGCGGCAGCAGGGGCTGCTCGTCATAGACATCAAGGAGCAGGGCGCGGCCCAGAAGGATTTGCTGGAGCCGTTCAAGAAGGTCAAGCTCTCGGACGTCGTGATCTTCACCCGGCAGTTCGCCACCATGATCAACGCCGGCCTCCCGATAGTGAGGTCGCTGTACGTGTTGGGGGAGCAGACGGAGAATCCGAAGCTGAACGAGGTGATCGTGGCGGTCCGCAAGGACGTGGAGGCCGGTCTCGGTCTATCGGAGGCGCTCGCCAAGCACCCGAAGGTCTTCTCCCGACTCTACGTCGAGATGGTGCGGGCGGGCGAGATCGGGGGCATCCTCGACGGCGTGCTGCTGCGGGTGGCCGCTCAGTTGGAGAACGACCAGGAGCTTCGGCGCAAGGTAAAGAGCGCCATGACCTATCCGACGGCCGTACTAGTGATCGCGATACTCGCGGCGGCGTTCATGCTGATCTTTATCGTCCCCATCTTCGCCCAGATGTTCGAGGACCTCGGCGGGACCCTGCCGCTCCCAACCCGCATAGCGATGGGCGCCTCCGACCTGCTGACCGGCTTCGGCGGGATACTCGTCGCAGGCCTGCTTATCGGCGGTGTCGTGTTCTTCTTGCGGTGGAAGAACACCGAGCAGGGCCGGAAGGTGTGGGGCCGGGTAATACTGAAGATGCCGGTCAAGATCGGGGACATCGTCCAAAAGGTCGCCCTGGCGCGGTTCGCCCGGACGCTCGGCACCCTGAGCGCGGCCGGGGTCCCGATCCTGCAGGCCCTGGAGATAACGGCCACCTCCTCCGGAAACTGGGTCATCGAGAACGCTCTATTGAGGAGCCGCGATTCCATCCGGCAGGGAATCCCTATTTATCGTCCGCTGGAGGACGAGCCGGTTTTTCCGCCGATGGTGACGCGTATGATCGCCGTGGGCGAGGAGACCGGGAACATAGACGGCATGCTCACCAAGATCGCCGAGTTCTACGAGTCCGAGGTGGACGCTTCGGTCAAGGCGCTGACCTCCATCATCGAGCCGCTCATGATTGTGGTGATCGGCGGCATCGTCGGCGGCATCATCGTCGCCATGTACCTGCCGATGTTCAAGATCTTCGAGCTTATCGAGTAGCCGCCGAATTGCTGCAATCGTATGGCTTCTGATACTTACTGGTCGAGTTACTAGCTCAGAATCGCGGCTGGCGCCGCTGTGGGCACGCTACTGGGCATTGTTCTTGGATGGCTGGTACACCCCATGAGGTTCATGTCCGACGAGACGTTTCGGCAAAGCGGCGTTGTGGTGGTCGTGGCCCTGGCCCACATTGGAACTTTTCTGGCGGGTTACCTTTCAGCGCGAATTGCGAGAAGTCACGGCATGGTCTTTGCGATGGTGTCTGTGTGGATCGGGACTTCGCTCGGCGGTAGCGAGTTTAGCCCCGATCTACTGGCGTTCTTTCCGGGCTTCTACCCGTTCGTAGCCGCCTTCGGTGGAGGTCTCGCCGCATTGCGCCGGGCCTAATCTCCACTCTATCGGATCGCCACCCGCCGCTCGTCCGTGGAGCGGAGGACGGCGGCGTTTAGCTCCTGGATCGCCTCCGAATAATCCATTCCCGAGGCCTGCAAGAGGTCAACGGCCGTGGACCTGATCTGGCCGACAAGCATGTTGGTCTCCAGGTCGTTGCGTTCGTGGAGGACGACGGTTGCGTCGCCGGCGGCCTTGAGGGCGAAACCGCGAGTATCCAGCGGGTGGTCCGGATCTTGCAGGTATACGGCGAGTGCCTCGACCGCCTGTGCAAGCTCCAGGACGCTTTCGGCGAGCGGCTCCTGGTTCTCGCCACCGACCCGGATCATGGCGACGGCGGAGCGGGCCAGCCCGCGGGAGTCGCGCACGGCGAGGTCGAGTTGATCCGCCGCCCGGGCGTAGAATCCGAGTTGATCCAGTGCCCGCCTTCGGGGAGGTGAGAGCCGCACGGTCCCATATCCCTCGTCGAGTGCCTCCTTGAACCCGCCCACTCTGGAGTCCATCTGGCGAGCTTTGCGTAGCGCCTCCTCCGCCTGTTCGAGGTCCGAGGTGTACAGAGCTTCGTAGATATTCTCCAATACCCCGATGAACTCCCCGAAGATCGGGTGCGCCGCCTTCTGGACGGTCTGGCCGGGGTTTATGGGAATAATAGCTCGCAGGGCCAGCGCGATTCCAGCGCCGACCAGCGCCTCTACGAAGCGATCCCCCGACGCGCCGGAGCTCGGGGAGGCGAGTATCACCATTAGCAGCGCAGAGACACCGGCCTCGGTGATGGACAATGCTCCTCCGCCGAAGAATGTGACGATCCCCGTTGCCAGAGCGACTACCAGTGCGATCTGTAACGTGCCGGACCCCATGAATGACAGCAGGAGGTCGGCTACCGTCAGTCCGATTGCCACGCCGAAGACCAGTTCCACCGCCTGGCGCCACTCCTTGCCGTTGGCGACGGCCAGCGAGATTAGCGCCGCTATCGAGGCAAAAGCCGGCTGCTCGTGTCCGAGCAAAGATGAGGCGATCCAATAGGCCACCCCAGCGGCCAACGCTTTCTGGGCGATCTGACCACCCTCCAACCGCAGGCGGCTGAACGCCAACGTGAACCGACGACTAAAGCCAGGTATCCAACTTCCTATCCGTGTACGTACTATCATTCCCGTGCTCACTCTCGGCCACCTCCTCTCAGCGTTTCTCTGCGCGAACAAATCGCTCGTTCGCATACACTTACTCTCAACTATATGCAAATCGCATATAAACCGCATTCTAACCGGCTACCTGCGATAGGCAAGTGCTTTCGGGGTAATAAGATCACGTGTTATCAAACTGTTGCTAATACTTTACAAGGGTGTAACTTGATGGGGGCTGAGCGAGGGTGCATTCTGAGGCATAGCCGCGGTCGAGGTTTGAGTGTGTTTCGTTGTCTTTGGTCGGAATCGGGGCATTCGAGCCTTGTGGCTAAAGATATATTCCGCCACGTTCGACAATAAGACATTCAGTATGTTTGCGGTGCAAAGATGGAGGTTGAAGAAGTGCGTGGGGTTGGACCGTGGAGAAGTCGTCAACTCTGGTATTCTGAATGCCGCCGCGGCGGGGATAGCGGGGTGTGTCGAGGCGGGACATTCCGGGATAGGTGAGGTAACCGTGTTGCATTCTTCGTCTAGTGGTGTCGAGCGTTCCAGTGTACTCTGAGAGTCAACAAGGCTCCTCGCTCGCAGCGACGCCTCTGGATGACCGTCAGGTATCGCGGCTGGTCGAATCGTATCGAGAGACGGATGACCGGCGTTCGTTGGAGCGCATATTCGAGCTTCACGGCAGAATTCTGAACCACATCGTCCGGCGTTACGCAAGGACTTCCGGCGAGCCGTACGAAGATCTGTTACAGGTCGGGTATGTTGGATTGGTGAAGGCCGCCAACGGTTACGCGTCTGACTCCAGCGCCCGGTTCAGCTCCTATGCTTACTCCATGATCGACGGTGAGCTTCGGCACCATTTCCGGGATACCGGCATGATCAAAAAACCCCGCTGGGCGCGCAGCCTATACTCGCAAGTCGCGGCGGCTAACGTCAAGCTGACGGCGGAGCTTGGAAGGCCGCCGCTGATAGAGGAGATCTCGCGCGAGGTCAACGTCGAGCCGGAGGGAATCCTGGAGCTCATGAAACTCTATCTCGACACCGACGTCCGCTCCCTCGACGCCCGGGAGGGAGCACAAGCGCACGATCTATCGAACATCCGGAGCCTCGAATACGAAGCCTTCTCGCTGCCGATAGAGGACCGCATTCAGTTGGAGCAGGCGCTCGATACCCTCTCCGAACTGCAGAAGAAGGTGGTCTACCTGTTTTTTTACAAGGATCTCTCCCAGACCGAGATCGGCAAGATGCTGGGCCTGCCGCAACGCAAAATTTCCCGCATTATCGCCGACTCCGTACGCTCCCTGCGCGACCGAATATCCTCAGAGAAGTAGCCTTGCACCGGCCTCACGGAAGGCTTTTCTGTAGAATGGCGCCTCTGAGGAGGCTACTCGACGAAGGGACTCAACGTGGCGTTCTGGTCTGAACTCGGTGATAGGGTGGTGGGCGCGCCCTCGATTCTGGCGGCGGACTTCGCCAACCTGGCCGAGGACGTGCGCCTCGCGGGTGAGGGCGGCGCGGAGCTGGTCCACTTCGACGCGATGGACAACCACTACGTCCCGAACCTCAGCATCGGTCCCGTCGTGGCCGCCTCGCTAACGGAGGCTATTGGCCTCCCCGTTGACGCGCACCTGATGGTGGACAACCCGGACAACCTCATACAGCCGTTCATCGAGGCCGGGGTCGTCAGCATCTCAGTGCAGCCGGAGGCCGTGACGCATTTGCACCGCACTCTCACCATGATCCGGGACGGCGGGTGCGAGGCCGGTGTCGCCCTCAACCCGACCACGCCGCCGGAGTTCATAGAGTGGGCGCTGCCGTACCTGGACTACGTGCTCGTCATGAGCGTCAACCCCGGCTTCGGCGGGCAGAGCTTCATCCCGGAGATGGCCGACAAGGTCCGGCGCCTCAAGCAAATGACCGACCTGCCCGTGCAGGTAGACGGCGGCATCACCGTCGAGACCGCGCCGCTGATGGTTGCGGCGGGCGCGCAGGTCCTGGTTGCGGGCTCCGCCGTGTACAAGGGAGACCCCGTGACCGAGATGCGTCGCATTATCGAAGCCGGCCGCGCCGCCCGCTAGAGGCTGCTTAACTTCCTTGTTGAAAACGGGTGTGTGTGGTAGCTTTCGCCTTGTAGCTTTCGGGGGCGGGTGGAATTCCCGCACCGGCGGTAGCCCGCAGAGATAAGCCTCTTAGGGGAGCCCGCGAACCTCCGGCACGTTTCGGGGGTTGAGCCGGTGAGGGTCGGAATTTTCCGGCCGTAGTCCGGCGCCGACGGTTAAAGTCCGGATGGGAGAAAGGACGACTTGGCAGTCGAGGCCTTCATGGATCGCGCCCGCGAACTCGCGGAGCGTGGACGTTACACTGCGGCACCCAATCCTTTGGTCGGGGTGGTCATCGCCCGCGACGGCAAGGTCATTAGCGAAGGCTGGCACGCGCGCGCCGGTCAGGAACACGCCGAAGCCGCCGCACTCTCCTCGAACGGTACGGATGCGCGAGGCGCTTCGATGTACGTGACGCTGGAGCCGTGCAACCATCACGGACGCACCCCGCCGTGTACCGATACCATCGTGCGGTCAGGCATCTCCCATGTGGTAGTCGGACATCTCGACCCGGACCCGCGCATGCGCGGGCGGAGCGTCAAGATCCTGCGGGACGCGGGCGTGGAGGTAACGGTGTTGGACGACCCCGCGTTCGAGCGCCAAAACGAGCAGTTCTTTCACTACATGAACACGGGACTGCCGTTCGTGCATCTAAAGCTCGCGGCTACGCTGGACGGCAGGATCGCGGCGAGCGGCGGTGATAGCAAGTGGATCACCGGCGAGGCCGCGCGTCGCCGGGCGCACGCCCTGCGGGCCGAAGCTGGGGCCGTCCTCGTCGGAGCGGGAACCACGCGCGCCGACGACCCCAGCCTCACCGCTCGCGACGTACCCGACCAGCCGCCACCCGTCACCCGCATCGTCCTCGACCCATCCCTGACCCTGGACCCCGAGGGCCAGCTCGCCCGGAACGCTGGAGAAGCGCAAGTCCTGGTCTTCGCCGACAAAACGGCGCTGGACGGCCGGCAGAAACGGCTGGAAGCGCTCGGCGTGGAAGTAATTGCGACGCCCCACGGCGCGAACGGCCTGGACCTCCGGTACGTGCTCAAAGATATCGGGAGCCGGGGGGTGCGCGGGTTGCTGGTCGAGGGCGGCGGCGATACGGTGGGGCGCTTTCTGCGGGATGGCCTCGTAGACAAGATGACGATCTTCTACGCGCCGACGGTTCTCGGGGCTGACGGGGTGCCGATGATCGGGGCGCTGGGGCTCTCCAGCGTGCAGGATGCGCCACGGTTCTCCATGTCCGGCGTGGAGCAGCTCGGGGATGACCTCGCCGTAACCTTCTATCCGAGAGAGGAGGCGTCGGATGTTTACGGGTCTGGTTGAGGCGACGGGGCGTGTGAGCGTTCTGGAGCCGGGCGGCATGGTGCGCCTAGAGATCTCCGCAGGCGAGATCGCCGTTGACACCGACATCGGCGACAGTGTATCCGTCAACGGCGTCTGCCTGACCGTCGGTGAGCGAGACGGTGGGGAGCTTGGTTTCTACGCAATGCCGGAGACCCTGCGGCGGACGGCGCTCGGGGACCTCATGGAAGGGGATGTCGTAAATCTGGAACGTGCCATGACCCCGGAGAGGCGTTTCGGCGGGCATATCGTGCAGGGTCACGTGGACGGCGTGGGCCGGGTGATCAGCGTAACGCCGGAGGGAGACGCGGAGATCTGGGAGTTCGGGGTGCCGGAGGCTGTGCTGCGCTACACCGTCGAGAAAGGGAGCATTTGCGTCGATGGAATCAGCCTGACGGTCGTACGGGTCGGGGAGGAATCGCTGACGGTATCCATCCTGCCGCAGACGAAGGCGGCGACTAACTTGAGCCAACTCTCGGTCGGAGACCGGGTGAACCTGGAGGCGGATGTCATAGGCAAGTACGTTGAGCGGCTGTTGGGGCCGTGGACCGAGCGAGTAAGAGAGACCGAGAGGAGCATCGAAGATGCCGTTTAGCCCTATAGAGGACATTATCGAAGACATCAAGAACGGGAAAATGGTCATCGTCTGCGACGACGAGGACCGGGAGAACGAGGGCGACCTGACGATGGCCGCCGAGCTCGTTAGCGCCGACGACATCAACTTCATGGCGACTTATGGGAAGGGTTTGATCTGTTTGCCGCTCGCCGGCGAGATCGTGGACCGCCTGGAGATCCCGGACATGGTCCAGCACAACGCATCTCGCATGGGTACTGCCTTCACCAACTCCATCGAGGCGCGGGAGGGCATAACGACCGGTATCTCCGCCGCCGACCGGGCTCACACCTGCCGGGTAACCGTGGACGACGCGACCGGACCGGACGACCTGGTAATGCCTGGACACATCTTCCCGCTGCGCGCCCGCCCCGGCGGCGTGCTGCAGCGCGCTGGACAGACGGAGGCGGCGGTGGACCTCAGCTTGCTCGCGGGCTTCAAGCCGGCGGGGGTCATCTGCGAGATCATGAACGACGACGGCACGATGTCCCGCGTCCCGGACCTGGAGAAGTTCTCCAAAGAGCACGACATCAAGATGGTCACGGTGGCCCAGATCATCGAGTACCGTAACACCTACGAGAACCACGTCGAGTTCGCCGTGGAGACACGTCTGCCGACAAAGTTCGGCGAGTTCCGCCTCCGCGCCTACGAGAACGACATGGACGATATGACCCATCTGGCGCTCGTGATGGGTGAGCCGGAAGGCAAGGAGAACGTGCTCGTCCGCGTTCACTCGGCGTGCCTGACGGGGGACGCGCTCCACTCGCTGCGCTGCGACTGCGGCGAGCAACTCGATGCCGCGATGGCTCAGATCTCCGAGGAGGGCGAGGGAGTCCTGGTCTACATGCAGCAGGAGGGCCGAGGTATAGGCCTCCTGAACAAGATGCGGGCTTACCATCTGCAGGACAAGGGCTTCGATACGGTCGAGGCCAACGAGGAATTAGGCTTCCCGCCGGACCTCCGCGATTATGGCATCGGGGCTCAGATCCTGAAAGAGTTGGATCTGCACAGCATTCGGCTGCTGACGAACAACATAACGAAGGTCGTGGGACTACAGGGCTTCGGGCTAGAGATCGTCGAGCGCATTCCACTGGAGATGGAGCCGAACGGCTACAACGACCGCTACCTCGCCACCAAGCGCGAGAAGCTGAACCATATCTTCGAGAGCCACTAGGAGAGTATCGTGGAGCGTGCTAACGGACCAAACTACATCGAGGGGAACCTCACGGCGGCGGGCAAGTCTTTCGGGATCGTCGCCGGCCGCTTCAACGACTTCATCGTGCGCCCGCTGCTGGACGGCGCTCTGGACGCGATCCGGCGTCACGGTGGTGACCTGACCCTCGTGGACGTGGCCTGGGTGCCCGGCTCGTACGAGATACCGCTGGCGGCGAAACAGATGGCCCACTCGGGCCGGTACGACGCCGTCATCTGCCTCGGCGCCGTCATCCGGGGTGCGACGGCCCACTTCGATTACGTGGCCGGCGGCGCGGCGGGCGGCATCACCTCCGCCATGCTCGATACGAACCTGCCGATAATCTTCGGCGTTATTACCACGGAGACGATAGAGCAGGCCATCGAACGTGCCGGCACAAAGGCCGGAAATAAGGGATCCGAGGCAGCGGTATCGGCGATAGAGATGGCCGACCTAATGCACCGCCTGGAGGACCGGACGCCGGGGGGCCGGAACCCGGAGGCCGGGGTGTCGCACGCCCGTCCGGCGGCGGATTACAGCAGGAGTTAGAGCAGCTAGGCGCTCTCGGAGACGGCAGGACGCCTGATGGCCTCGGCCTTCTGGACCTTGAAGGCCTTCAGGCAGGAGGTGCAGACGTACTCGCGCCGGGTCGCGTCGCCGACCTGGATGCGGACGCGCTGCAGGTTCGGGTTCCAGCGCCGCCGGGTCGCACGCAGGGAGTGGCTCCGGGCGTTGCCGAAGCTCGGCGCCTTCCCGCATGAGTAACAGATTTTCGCCATGTCTCGTCTCCTATGCTAGGATAGCGGTCGAATTCGGGGGCCAAAGTCGCGGTCGCGTGTGCGCCGTAGACCGAGGCATCGGGCGAAGATTGTATCAGATTCTAGAAGAGCAACTAGGGCGCGCGGAACCTGCTGGTTTCGCGCTAGAATTATGCCGGGAGGAGCGGTTTGGCGCGTAGGTTGAGAGGTTGGGTTTCGTGGCGATAAGGATGGCATTCGTGGTGGCCGCGGCGCACGCGGCCCTCAAGTCCCAGGTCGTCAGGATCAACGCCCTCAACGTCTATCCGGTCCCTGATGGAGACACCGGGACGAACATGCTGCTGACCCTCGAATCCATCCTCAAAGAGTCCAAGGATAAGTCCTACGAGAGCGCGGAGGCGGCGAGCAAGGCGGGAGCGCGGGCGGCTCTAATGGGAGCACGCGGAAACTCCGGCGTGATCCTCTCGCAGATGATCCGGGGGGCCTGCGAGGTACTCGCTAAACGGGCCACGCTCTCGGCCGAAACCTTCGCCGACGCCCTCGAAGGAGCGCGAGAGCGGGCCTACGCTTCGATGCGTCATCCGGTGGAGGGTACGATGCTCACCGTGATCAAGGACGCCGCCCACGCGGCCCGCGAGGCGGTGAAAGACAGGAACATGGACCTTCCCGCGGTCGTGAAAGCGGCGGCTATGGCGGCACACGCATCGGTCAAACGGACGCCAGAGCTTCTCGGCGTGCTCCGCGAGGCCGGGGTCGTTGACGCTGGAGGATTGGGTGTGGCGATTATCCTCGACGGTATTTACGCATGTCTCACCGGGCAGAAGATCGAGGTGGACGAGGAAGAGGAGTCCGGTACGCCGGACCTCGACGCTATCCACGCCGAGGAAGAGGCCTGGGGCTACTGTACGGAGTTCCTGGTTACCGGATTTGCCGGAGACCCGCGGGAATTCGAAGACTACATCCACGCCTCCGGCAAGAGCGTCCTGGTTATCTCGGACGACGATGTGGTAAAGGTCCATCTGCACACCCGGGACCCTGGCGGCGCTCTTACCTACGCCGGAACTTTCGGGAGGTTGACCGGCGTAAAGGTGGACGATATGGAGGCCCAGGTGCATGCCCGCGGGGACGAAGGGGTGGATACAGAGCGCCCGCCCGCGGCCATCGGGGTCGTGGTAGCGAGCAGGGGTGTCGGTAACCGCAAGCTCTTCGAGTCGATGGGCGCGGTCGTGATCGAGGGCGGACAGGGCGCGAACCCAAGTGCCGCTGATTTTGCCGAGGCGGTGGAAAGTACGGGCGCCGAGGCTGTGATCCTGCTGCCGAACAACAAGAACATTGTGCCGACCGCCGCTCAGGTGAGCGAGCTGGTCGAGGCGAAGACTTACGTGGTGCCGACCACGACCATCGCCTCCGGGCTCGCCGCCATGATCGGTTTCGATGGTGACGGCGAGGCCGAAGCGGTCGCCGAGGAAATGGAGGAGATCCTCGGTACGCTGCAAGCCGCCGAAGTTACGCGGGCCGTTCGAGATGTCCGTATAGGAGACCACGACGTATTGGAAGGCTCGTATATCGGGTTGCTGGACGGAGAGTTGCACGCCGTTGGGGAGAGTGTAGAGGAGGTTGCGTTGAAGCTCGCCAGAGACATTATTGACGAGGGTGCGGACGTTATCACGCTGCTGGCCGGTGAGGATCTGGAAGAGAGCGACCTGCAGAGCATCACCACCAGCATCGCGGGCCTGGACGAGGACCTGACTGTAGAGGCCAAGACCGGCGGGCAGCCTCTGTACCCGCTCCAGATGGTGGCCGAGTGACGACCGCCATCGTCACGGACTCCACGACGAGCCTTTCGCCGGAGATCCGTGAGCGGCCGGACGTACGGGTCGTTCCCCTGACGTTCCACTTCGGCCCGGACGAGACGTACCTGGACAAGGTAGATATGTCGAACGCCGAGTTCTACGAGCGGCTCGCCGACTCGGACGACTTCCCGACGACCTCGCAGCCGCCGGCCGGGGCTTTCGTCGAGGCTTACGAATCCCTGTCGGCGTACGACGACGTGCTGGTACTCACGATCTCCGGCAAATTGAGCGGCACCTATGACTCGGCGCTCACGGCTGCCGGCATGGTGGACCGTCCCGTGGAAGTGCTCGATACGCGGAGCGCCGAGATGGGTTCGGGGCTTATCTTGCTGGAGGCTCTGAAGGTTATAGATGAAGGTGGCGAGTTCTGGGAGGCGCAGCGGGCGGCGGAGGCGGCGATCCGTCGCTGCAAGCTGCTGTTCGCAGTCGGTACTCTGAAATATTTGGCCAAGAGCGGGCGCATCGGGCGGGCTCAGCGTCTCGTGGGGACGGCCCTGGATATCCGGCCGGTCCTCGCCCTGGATGACGGGGAGGTCGTGCCTTTCAAGCGGGCGAGGGGCCGCAAACGCCAGATGGCGGCGCTGGTCGAAGATTTGAAGCCAGCCGCCGAGGCGGGCTCCCCGATGTACTTCGGGCACATCGACGCGCCTGACGCGCTCTCCGATCTGACCTCCGCCCTGGGGGTAGAGCGGGAGCGGGTGGCGGAGATCGGGGGCGTGGTAGGTTGCCACGTCGGCCCGGGAGCTTATGGCGTGGCCCACCTCTAGCCCCGGCGCGATATCTGGCGAAGCTACTTCCGCCCGTCTGAACCTCCCGGAACGCACGACCCTCACCGATCTGCGGGCGCGTCCCGCCAACGAGCTTCCGGGCGTGGGGCCGAAGATCGAGGCGACGTTCAAGGATCTCGGTATCGTATCGCTGGCCGACCTCGTGTCGCACTACCCTTCCCGCCACGAAGACCTGTCGAACGTGAAGAAGATATCGGACCTACGCGTAGGTGAGCGGGCTACAGTGGTGGGACGGGTCGTGAGCACGCGCGGGGTCGGGAAACCGGTGCGGGGGCGCTCGCCGGGTTTCTCCGTGCAACTCTACGACGGCACGGGTTACATCCCGGCTACGGTGTGGGGCCGGGGCTGGTTGCAGTCGCAGCTCGTCCCCGACACGTGGGTTCTCGTATCGGGCGAGGTGCAGCGGCGTTATGGGATACAGATCTCGGCGAAGAGTCTGGAGGTGATCGAGGATCGGGACGCGCAGGGCGGCGGAGAAAACGGGCCGCACGCGGGGCGGTTCGTGCCCGTGTATCCGGTCAACAAGGGCATACAGGCGCGCCGGATGCGAACCCTGATCCACCGCGCCCTCGACGAGGCGGGGCGTGTCCTCGACCCGCTTCCGGCGGAGGTCCTGGCGCGCCACCGCCTTCCGAACCTGCACGATGCGATGCACGAGGTTCACTTCCCATCGGAGCGAAAACGCCTCAAGGCTGCCATGCGGCGCCTCATCTTCCACGAGTTGTTCCTGATCCAGACCGGACTCGCCGCTCGCAAGGCCCGCATCGAGCGCACGGAACGCGGCGGACGCCACGTTGGCGACGGCTCGCTGCTCAACCCATACCTGAAAGCCTTGCCGTTCGGACTCACCGGGGCGCAGGAGCGGGTCATCGAAGAGGTGTTGGCCGACATGCGCTCCGAGAAGCCGATGCGCCGGCTCGTGCAGGGAGACGTGGGGAGCGGGAAGACCGTCGTCGCCGTCGCGGCCCTGCTCTCTGCGGTGGAGTCCGGCGGCCAGGGCGCGCTCATGGCCCCGACCGAGGTACTCGCCGAGCAACATTACCTCTCGGTCTCTGCCGCGCTCGCCGGGCTGCCGGTCAGAGTCGCCCTCCTGACAGGCTCGCAAGGTGCGGCGGAGCGCCGCGAGATGCTGGAGCTGGTGCGGAGCGGCGGGGCACACGTCGTCATCGGCACGCATGCGCTGATACAGAAGGGCGTAGAGTTCCGGGACCTCTCGCTCGTTGTGGTGGACGAGCAGCACCGGTTCGGCGTCGGACAGCGGATGGTCTTCAAGGAGAAGGGTACGCTGCCGGACACGATGGTGATGACGGCGACTCCCATACCTCGAACTCTCTCGCTCACGCTCTACGGGGATCTCGAAGTTTCGGTCGTAGACGAGCTGCCGCCGGGGCGCAAGCCGGTCGAGACGCGGATGGTGGATCTGGCCGAACGAGAGGACGCATACGAAGCCGTCCGGCGCGAACTGGAGGACGGGCGGCAGGCGTACGTGATCTGCCCGCTGGTCGAAGAGTCCGAGGCGCTCGAAGATGTTCGGGCGGCGGAGGAGTTGTATGACGAACTGGTGGGGGAGATCTACCCGGATCGCAAAGTCGGGCTCTTGCACGGCCGGATGAAGGCGCAGGAGAAGCGCGAGGTCATGGCGGCGTTCCGGGCGGGTGAGATAGAAGTGCTCGTCGCCACGGTCGTCGTCGAGGTCGGGGTGGACGTTCCGAACGCGAGCGCGATCGTGATCGAAGGCGCCGAGCGTTTCGGCCTCTCGCAGCTCCACCAGCTCCGGGGGCGCGTCTGCCGGGGACTCCACCCTCCGAAGTGCTACCTCATCGGCGAGCCGAAGACCGAGGACTCGCGCAGCCGCCTCGAAGCCCTGTGCGAGCATCAGGATGGCTTCAAGCTCTCGGAGGTGGACCTGGCGATCCGGGGTGAGGGAACCCTGTTCGGGAGCCGCCAGAGCGGCATGCCGGACCTCAAGGTCGCCAAGCTTCTGCGCGACATAGACATCTTGGTCGAGGCGCGGCGCGAGGCGTTTGAGTTGGTTGCGAAGGACCTTACGTTGAAGTCGCCCGACCACCGGCCGCTGCGGCGTGAGATCCGGGAACTGCTCGGCGCGGATGTCGAGTGGTTGTTCAGGGAGTAGAAGAGTCGTGAGGATCATCGCCGGCGAGGCGCGCGGCGTGCGGCTGACGAACGTTCCGCTAGGCGTGCGTCCGACCGCGGATCGCATCCGGGAGAGTCTTTTTAACCGCCTGGGACAATTCTTCGACGGCGGTAACGTGCTGGACCTGTACGCGGGGACCGGCGCTCTAGGCATAGAAGCCCTCAGCCGCGGGTGTGAGCGGGCCGTGTTCGTTGAGAAGGATCGGGGGGCCGTGGAGGCGATCCGCGAAAACCTGCGGAGGACGGGACTCCAAGAGCGCGCGGAGATAATACGTGACGATGTCGGACGGGCGTTGGAGAGGCTGTCAGGGCGTGACGGAACATACAATTTGATATTCATTGATCCGCCATATAGAATCGCCGCGCCGGAGGCTGGCAACGTGCAGGTGCGTTTGCACGCGCTTCTGGCGCCCGACGGGAGGGCGGTGATCGAGAGTAGTAGCCGCTCGCCGGAAATTGTAGGCAGCAAGAAAGGGGAGAGCCGGCGCTACGGCGACACGGTCGTAACTATCTTTGAACGCTCGGATCTCACGATGAACGTGGCCGTCTGTCCTGGGAGCTTCGATCCCATTACTACCGGACACCTGGACATAATCCGTCGCGCCGCGGGTATTTTCGACCACGTGGTTATCGCCGTAGGCCGGAACCTCAGAAAAGGACCGCGCCTCACCGCGACTGAGCGGGCGCAACTGATCGAGACCGTGACGAGTGATATCGACAACGTGTCGGTCGAGCTGATGGACGGCCTGCTGGTGGATTTCGCGCGGGAACAGGGCGCGCGGGTCATCGTGAAAGGGTTGCGGGCGGTCTCGGACTTCGAGTCCGAGTTCGAGCAGGCGCAACTAAACCGGACGCTCTCCCCGCAGATCGAGACGGTTTTCATCATGTCGGCGGCGGAGTACAGTTTCCTGTCGTCGAGCGCGGTGCGGGAGATAGCGGGGCTGGGCGGCGAGGTGCGCGGACTCGTTCCTGATGTAATACTGGACGTGGTGCGCGAGATATATTCGGGCAGCGGAGATCAGACAGAGGCTACACGACAAAGGATAGGATAAGAGGATGGACGTACTGGTTCTTATAGACAGGTTGGAGGAGTTGGTGGAGGAAGCCCGAAGCTTCCCCGGCTTCGGCAACACGGCAATGGTCGACAGAGATGCGGCCTTCGACGTGATAGACCAGATGCGTCAGACCATCCCGGAGGAGTTGAAGCAGGCGCGCTGGATCGTGAAGGAGCGCCAGGCGATGTTGGATGAGGCGCGCAGCGAGAGCGACCGCATCATCCGCGGCGCCCAGGAGGAGGCCGAGAAGATCACCTCCGAGGAAGAAGTTCTCAAGCGCGCCGAGAAGCGTTCGACCGAGATCATGGAGGACGCGAGGCGCCGGGAGCGCGAGATCCGGCTCGGCGCCGAGGATTATGCCGACGAGGTGCTCGCCAACCTGGAGGACAACCTCGCCAAGCTCCTCGAAGCCGTCCAGCGGGGCCGCTCGAAGCTCCAGGGCGGCGAGGAAGAGCAGGCGCGGTAGAATAACCCCATGAGCAAGTCCATTCTTCTCAGGCGTCCCGGCGCCGAGGTCGGAGACAGGTACGAGCAGGAAGCGACCTTCGACGTGCCGGCGTTCGACCTGTACGGCCGGCATCACGAGGTAGAGCGTGCTAACGCCGACGTGGCCGTGACACGCCTCGCCGAAGGTCTGCACCTGGATCTCGAAGTGCGGGTCATCATATCCACGACCTGCGATCGCACCCTGGAGCCGACGGAGCTGGAGGTGACGCTCGGCGAGTCCGAGTTCTTGCCGGGTCCGACCAACCGGGAGTTGTGCATAGAAGACTGGAAGTTGGATCTTGCGGCATATACGGAACACGCTCTGCCGAGCGAGGTACCGATGCAGGTGTTCCACCCTGGAACCAAACCCGTTCGCCCCGAGGATAACGAGGAAGAGATAGACCCCCGCTGGCGCGGGCTCGGAGGGCTCTTCGCCTCGGCAATTTAGTTTTCATCAACCAATAGCAATCAGGAGGTAAATCATGGCCGTACCAAAGAAGAAGACGTCGCAGGCTCGCCGGGATCAGCGCCGGGCGCACCACGCGATGAAGAGCACCAATCTTGTGCCGTGTCCGACGTGCGGGTCCCCGAGGCTACCGCACCGCGTGTGTCCAGAGTGCGGCAGCTACAAGGGCCGTAACGTGGTCGCCGTCGAAGTCACCGAGTAACGCACCACTCACCAACCCGTGCGAATAGCCGTAGACGCCCTCGGTGGAGATAACGCGCCGGGTGAGATCGTCGCCGGGACGCTGTCCGCCGCCCGCCGCCTGCCACAAGACGAGTTCGTACTCGTAGGGGAGCGCGGTCGGATCGAAGCTGCTGCCGGGGCCGAAGTACCCGATAACGTCTCGTTTCGAGATTCCGGCGGCGCCGTTGGCATGGAAGAAGAACCTGCCGCTGCTCTGCGTGCCCGGCCGGATTCCAGCGTGGCGGTCGCTGCTCGCATGGTGCGTGCAGGTGAGACCGAAGCATTGTTCTCCGCCGGTAATACCGGGGCGACTGTTGCGGCGGCCCTGCTGTCGGTCGGGAGGCTCAAGAGTTGCCGGCGGCCGGCTATCGCGACCGTGTTGCCGTTCCCGTCGCCGGTCCTGCTGCTCGATGCCGGGGCGACGATCTCCTGCCGGGCGCAGGACCTCGTGAATTTCGCTATTCTTGGGAGCGTGTTCTCGAAAAGTTACTTCCGGCTGGACGGGCCGGCCCGCGTTGGTTTGATCAACGTCGGTGAAGAGCCATCGAAAGGGACCGACCTGACGAAAGAGGCCTACAAGCTGATGCAAGAGACCGGCGCGATACGCTTCGTCGGCAACGTGGAGGGCCGCGATGTTGGGAGTGGGATCGCGGACGTGCTGGTGACCGACGGGTTTACTGGGAACGTCGTGCTGAAAACCGCCGAGGGGGTGGCGAAAGCGATTCTTCAGATGGTCCGCTCCGCCATGACGGGCAACGTGATGAGCAAGGCCGCCGCTGCCGTGTTGCGTCCGCGCCTGGTCGGCGTCCGGGATCAAGTAGATCCCGAGAACTACGGAGGGTCGTTCCTGCTCGGCGTGCGCGGTTCGGTCGTGATCGGGCACGGCAACTCCGAAGCCCGTGGCGTCGAGAATGCGCTATTGGACATCTCGCGCACCGGCGCCGGACTTTCGGATGCCCTGGAGGATGCGCTGGCGAGTTCGCAGGCTGATCCGCAGGCGGCCCAGGCAGGCGCCCCGTGAGCGGAGCGCCCGTGGGAAGGATAATCGGCGTAGGACGCGCGCTCGGTGGGCGTGTGGTCACCAACCACGATCTCGAGAGCGTCCTGGATACGACCGATGACTGGGTGACAACCCGTACCGGGATCAGGGAGCGGCACTTCATCGCCGAGGGCGAGAGCTGTGCGACGCTTGCCACGGATGCGGCCGTTGCGGCTCTGAAGCACGCCGGTGTTGCGGGTGAGTCGTTGGATCTTATCTTGTGTGCCACTTCGACCGGGCCGGAGTCGATGCCTTCGGTGGCTTGTCTGGTGGGCGAGGCGGTGGGGGCTCAGGGAGTCGGCGCGATGGACCTCGCGGCGGCGTGCTCCGGGTTTACCTACGCGGCCTCCGTCGCCGATTCGATGATGCGCGGCGGTTTGGCGGAGCGTGTACTCCTCATCGGGGCTGACGCCATGACCGAGATCGTGGACGGCAATGACCGCGCCACAGCGGTTCTGTTCGGTGATGGGGCGGGCGCGGTGGTCCTGGAGCGCGGCGACGGCGAGTCGGGATTCGTGGACCACATCCTGGGCGCCGACGGACGGATGGCTTCCGCCGGGAGGGCCGGACATCCCGGCGACGAACAGAAGCTGTACCAGAATGGACGCGAGGTCTTCAAGTTCGCGGTGCGGGTTCTTCCCGAGATGGTCGAGAAGCTCGTCGCCCGCAACGGCATCACCCTCGACGACGTCCAGTACATCATCCCGCATCAGGCCAACGCCCGGATAATCCAGGCGGCGGCCAGAAAGCTCGACATACCGGAGGAGCGGATCGTGATCAACGTGGACCATTTCGGGAACACGTCGGCGGGCAGCATCCCGATCGCTTACCCGGACATCTACGACGAGTTCGAGCCGGGGAAACATATCATCACGGTAGGCTTCGGTTTCGGCCTCACGTGGGCGGCGAACCTTTACAGGATCTAGGTGTATTCAGGGATGGAAAGGGGAGGGGTGCAGATACGGCGAGCGGTTGTGTTTCCCGGACAGGGGACTACGGGAGGCGAGGTGTCGGGCGGGATCCAGGCCGCCGTCCAACAACAGGCCGGTGAGGGTGAAGTCCCGTATCAGCTCTCCGTCTTCGCAAGCTCGGTCGATCTGCTGGACAAGCTGCGCGATAAGGGCGTCGAGCCTGAGGTGGTAGCCGGGCACTCGCTGGGCGAGTACGCAGCCGCCCATGCCGCCGGCAGCCTGAGCCTCGAAGACGGCGTGCGTCTCGTGGCCGAGAGGGACCGGCTGATGAACGAGGCTTCCCGCGAGAATCCCGGTGTGATGGTCGCCCTCATAAAGGCGGACCCGATGGACGTAGTTTCCGCAGTCGAGGAGGCGGAGGGCGTCGTGGTGGCGGCGAACTTCAACACGCCGCGGCAGACGGTGATCTCCGGCGAGGAGAAGGCCGTGCAGGCGGTCGCGGATTCCTTGAACGGCCGCAAGGTCCGGCTGGAGGTCGCAGGGGCGTTCCACTCGCCGCTGATGCTCGAAGCATCGAGGGCGATGTCGCGTTTGCTGCTGGACGTCGAGTTACAGAGGCCGGAGATCCCGATGGTCAGCGCGACGGACGGGGCGATCTTGGCGACCGTGGATGATTTGCGTCAGGCTCTCATGGGGCAGATGCTTTCGCCCGTGCGGTGGGTGGCGGTGATCGAGCGCTTCCGGGATCTGGGGGTGCGCGAGGTGGTCGAGGCCGGGGAGGGAGGCACACTGACCCGCATGTTGCGGGACTTCCCGCAGGACCGGATGAAGGGCACGACCGCGAAGGAGGTGCTCGCATGAAGACACCGCTGGGACCGGCGGAGATCCGGGCTCTCATCCCGCACCGGTATCCTTTTCTCCTCGTGGACCGGATAGATGAGATCGAGCCGGGCGTCCGGGCCGTTGGTATAAAGAATGTCACCCAGAACGAGCCGTTCTTTCAGGGACACTTCCCCGACTACCCCGTGATGCCGGGCGTCCTTATCGTAGAGGCCATGGCCCAGGTCGGCGCGGTGGGGGTGATGGCGATAGAGGAGTACCGCCAAAAGCTGACGCTCTTCGCCGGGATCGACGGTGTTAGGTTCCGGCGACAAGTGATACCGGGGGACGTACTGCGGATGGAGGTCGAGATAGCGCGTCTCAAGGGGAGTGTGGGACGCGGAAAAGGCCGCGCCACGGTCAACGGGGAGCGGGTCTGCGAGGCGGACCTGATGTTCGCATTCGCGGAGAGGGGAGAGGTCGAGTGATCGAGTCCGGCAGGGTGGCGGTCGTTACCGGCGGAGGCCGCGGGATAGGACGGGCAATAGCCGTCCGGTTGGCCCAGGAGGGTGCGAACATCGCCATCTCCTACCGCTCGAACGACGAAGCCGCCGAGGAGACAGCCGCTCTGGTCAGCGAGACCGGCGTCGAGAGCGGGCTGTTCAAGGGAGACGTTGCGGAGTCAGGCGACGTGTCGGCGTTGTTCGCGGGTGTGCAGGAGAAGTTCGGGCGTGTGGATATTCTGGTCAACAACGCGGGTACTACGCGGGACAACCTGATGATGCGGATGAAGGAAGAGGAGTTCGACGAGGTGCTGCGGACGAACCTCAAGGGAACGTACTTGTGTACGCGGGCGGTATTGCGGTCGATGGTGCGGGCGCGATGGGGTCGAATCGTGAACATAAGCTCAGTCGTGGGGCTCGTCGGAAATGCGGGTCAGGCGAATTATGCAGCTTCCAAAGCAGGAATTATCGGGTTTACGAAGAGCGTGGCGCGGGAGGTTGCGCAGCGGGGGATCACGGTCAACGCGGTCGCTCCAGGGTATGTGGAGACGGAGCTTACGGGCGGGTTGCCGGAGGCGGTGAAAGATCAGATAAAGGCCCAGGTCCCGACTGGCCGTTTCGGGGAGCCGGAGGAGGTGGCCGAAGTCGTCGCGTTTCTCGCCGGCGAGGGAGCCGGATACATCACCGGGCAGACGCTTGCCGTGGATGGCGGGATGACCATGCAGTAGACGTGCGGGGGGTGGATTTGCGCTACACTACGCGCTATCTTCACCGGGAGAAGGTGAACCTTGTTGGGAGATGGAAGAACCGCAAAGGAGAGACAGAGTGAGCCGAGACGAGATACTGGCGAAGATACAGGAGATAACCGCCGACCGGTTGGGTGTGGACGAGGGTGACGTCACGCCCGACGCCTCTTTCCGTGAGGACCTGGAGGCCGACTCGCTAGACTTGGTGGAGTTGATCATGGAGCTAGAAGAGCAGTTCGGGATGGAGATCCCGGACGACGACGCCGAGAAGATCACGACGGTCGAAGAGGCGGTTGACTACGTGTCGGAGCACCAGGCAGCGTGACGCAGGACGCTCCAAACGGCGAGCGGACCGGCAACGGCTACGCGCTGATCACCGGCACGGGGGCCGTTACGCCTCTGGGCACCGGGACCGAGAACTTCTGGGACGCGGCGCTGCACGGCAAGAGCGGCATCGGGGAGATAACGCTCTTCGACTCCTCGCCCTACCCGTCGCACATAGCCGGCGAGTGCTCGGACTTCGACCCGACGGACTTCATGAGCAAGAAGGAAGCGCGCCGTATGGACCGCTTCGCCCAGTTCGGCATCGCCGCCGGTATACAGGCCGCCGAGAGTGCCGGCATCGTGGATCTCATCCGGGAGAAGCCGGAACGGGTCGGTATCGTGATGGGCAGCGGCATCGGCGGGCTCACGACCTGGGAGCGGGAGTACGCCGTTTTGCACGAGCGAGGTCCAGGCCGGGTCAGCCCGTTCCTGATCCCGATGATGGTCCCGAACATGGCCGCCGGCCAGCTCGCGATAACCCTCGGCGCTCAGGGGCCGTCGCAGGCCCCCGTGCTCGCCTGCGCCACGGGCGGAGAAGCTATTGCCGAGGGTCTTGAGTTGATCCGCCGCGGCGACGCCGACGTGGTGATCGCCGGTTCTTCCGAGGCGCCGATCACACCCTTGAGCATGGCCGGATTTTGCGCGATCCGGGCGATCTCGACGCGCAACGACGAACCTCAGCGCGCGAGCCGCCCCTTCGACGCCGGGCGCGACGGCTTCGTGATGAGCGAGGGCGCCGGAGCGGTCGTTCTGGAGAGCGTCGAGCACGCGGCGCGGCGCGGCGCGGAGCCGATAGCCGCCGTTGCGGGCTACGGGCGCTCGACCGACGCCTACCACGTAACGGCCCCGGACCAGCAAGGCCGCGGCGTGGAGTGGGCGATGTACGCCGCCCTCAAGGACTCCGGTCTGACGGCCGAGGACATCGGGCACGTCAACGCTCATGCCACGTCTACTCCGACCGGAGACGGGCCGGAGACGAAGGCCATATCGCGGGTTATGCCGCACGCGCTGGTCTCCGGAACGAAGTCCATGACGGGCCATTCGTTCGGAGCGGTTGGCGCGATGGAGGGCATCATGTGCGCCCTGGCGATCAAGAACAAGATAGTGCCGCCAACGTTGAACCTGGACGATTTGGCGGAGGACTGCGAGCCGCTAAACTATGTCGGCGCCGAGGCGCAGAAAGCCCCGAATCTGCGGGCCGCAATCTCTAACTCGATGGGATTTGGCGGGCACAATGTCGTCGTAGCGTTCAGGGATGTAGAATAGTTCGATACGAGATGTCCATAAAGGATCTCATAGCGATACTTCCAGAGCCGCTGAGGCAGCGCTCGCTCACGCACCCCAGCGTCGCGGACCCTTACGACTCGAACGGCCGGCTGGAGTTCCTGGGAGACGCCATCCTCAATACTCGCGTGGCGGAGTTGGTTTTTCACAGTTACCCCGAATTGCTCGAAGGAGACCTGACGCGCATCCGGGCGCACCTGGTTCGTAAGACATTTTTGGCGACGGTCGGGCGGAGTGAGGGACTGGAAGAGATTATCGAAAGCTCTGTCATAAACGACTCCGTCATCGCCGATACCGTGGAGGCGATACTTGGAGCAGCGTATCTCATAGACCGGGACCTCGCCTGTCGCACTATAGACGAGATCTTTAACCCCGCCGAAGTAGATACCGATGAGCTTCGCGATTGGAAGACACTCCTTCAAGAGACGCTTCAGGCGGATGGCTTACGCCCGACTTATCATGTCCTGTCCAAGCAGGGGCCGCCGCACCGTCCGAGCTTCGTCTCCGAAGTCTCCGTGGAGGGTCGTAACGTGGGGACGGGCGAGGGACATTCCATCAAGGAGAGCGAGCAGGCGGCCGCCCGGACGGCACTGGAGATCCTCGGAATCCGCCCCGTACCACGCTCGGCTGTCGAGGTACACGTAGGAGCGTAACGTCAATTGGCTGCCAATTTGCTGCACTTTCGCGTGCTTTGCAAGTGAATTGTGCGTAAAATGCGTCCGTAGTGCTATCGGCGGTCTACATCAAGGGGTTCAAGACTTTCGCCCGCCCGGTACGGATGCCCCTCGAAGGGGGCCTAACCGCCATAGTCGGCCCTAATGGATCCGGCAAGAGTAACATCACGGACGCGGTGCTCTTTGCGTTCGGGGAGCAGAGTCCCGGGGTGTTGCGGGCGGGGGCGATGGGAGATTTGATCTTCTCGGGCTCCGAGACCCTCCCGGCCTCCAGCGTCGCCGAGGTAACTCTGGTGCTGGATAACGAGTCCGGTG
Source organism: uncultured Actinomycetes bacterium (assembly GCA_937873125.1). Lineage (GTDB taxonomy): Bacteria > Actinomycetota > Rubrobacteria > Rubrobacterales > Rubrobacteraceae > JACDDK01. The sequence continues at coordinate 40,910 of CALMWA010000310.1, forward strand.
AGATCTCGCTGCCCTACCAGGAGGTCTCGATCTCCCGCCGCATCTCCCGCACCGGTGATACCGAATACCGGGTGAACGGCTCCCGCTCGCGGCTCGCGGACGTGCGGGCTATCGCTGGGGAAGCAGGCCTCGGCCGGCACAGTATCCTGCGGCAGGGCGCGGTGGACGCCATAGTCGCCGGAGGCGCCGCCGCCTGCCGGCTGGCCCTGGAGGAGGCGGCGGGGTTAGGTGTGTACCGACGGCGGCGCCTCTCTTCGAGCCGCCGCTTAGAGAAAGCCGAGGCCCAGCTAGAGCAGAGCCGGCAACTGGAGGCGGAGCTCGCCGCCCAGCTCCGGCGCATTGAGCGCGAAGCCGTAGCCGCGCGAGAGTATCGCGAGGTTGAAGCCCGGTACCGCAAGCTCTCCCTGGCCCATCTCTTCCGCGTCGCGGACCAGGGCCTCGACGAGCGCCGCCAACAGCTCGAAAAATCCGAAAGATCCGTCGCGCAACTCTCCGCACAGGAGGCGTCACTGCGCGAGGAAGAGGCCGGCATCTCCCCGGAGGCCGTGCGTCTCGAAAGCACCATGCGAACTCTGGAGCGCCGGCTGGAAGCGCTGGAAGAGGTGGAAGAGGATCTCCGCACAGAGACGATGCGCGCCGATCGGACACTCTTCCGGGTGGAGGCGCGTGCCGGCGGCGAGGGTGACCGCCAGCGCAACATCGCCATGCTCCGAGCCGAACTGGAGCGCATAGAGAGCGCGCTGAAGACCATGCAGCGGGAGTTGGACCTTCTGAACGCCGACCACGCGCGCAAGCGCGAGCAGCGCGAGGAGCTTCACCGGACGCTGACCCGCGACCGCGAACGTCAGGCAGAGACTGACAAGTCCCGTTCCCGGCTCTCCACCGAGATCGAAAGTCTTCGCGGTCGTCATGAGCGGGTCGTCGCCCGCAGTGCAACCTCCGGCGCTGTAAAAGAAGACTATCTCGTAGACTTGGTGGACGTCGTGGGCGAACTGGAGTCTCTAAGCGGCGCGAGTGCCACGGTCTCCGGTCGCGGGCTCCGGGATAAATTAAACGGCTTGCGCACTGCTCTAGATAAGCGCGCGGCCGAGGTTAACCGCCGCAGTGGTGTCCTGGAAGCCGCCCTGGGTAAGACGGAGGCCGGCATCCGGGCACTGCAAGATTTCGACACGCGAAACGGAAGCGGCCCCCGCTTGCACGAGGTCATCCGGGCCAAACCCGGCTTTGAAGGCGCCGTCGAAGCCGCGCTCGGGGATGCGGCGGCCGGTCTGCTCGCCGAGAACCTGAGCGAAGGCATGAAGCTCCTCTCCGACTCCGAACCCGTCGCGTTGCGGCTGGACGCCCGACCGCTGATCCACGATGATGCACATCCCGGCGTGCGGCTGCTCGACTGTGTGGAACTGGTCAACGAGGAGTACGCAGAAGCCGTGGAGAGTCTGCTAGGCGGTATCTACGTCGTGGACGACCCATCCCACGACCACCCCGAGAACGGCCATGTGGTCGTTACGCGCAACGGCCTGCGCTTCACCCGCACGAGCGTGCGGCGGCACGCGGCAGGAGGCCGCTTCTCCCGACAAGCGCGATTGGCCGAAGAGCGCGAGCGCCTTCGGATGCTGAAGGAAGGTCCCGGCGGATTGCTCTATGATCACCGGAAGCAACTAACCGTAGCGGGGCGGCAACTAGAGGCCGTCGTCCATTTCACGCAGACGAACCTCACTCTCGCCGCCCGCGCGGAACGAGCTTGCACCGCCTTGGTGCGCGAAGCGCGCTCCCGTAAAACCCGCATGGAGCGTAGGCGAGAGACTCTCCTGCAAAACGAACGTGACATAATTAGCGTCAGCAACGATTTGGTGCGGGTCGAGGCATCGCTCGCAGCCGCCAACGAGGCGGCGCAACAGGCACGTCAGGACGTGGCTACTTCCACTGCAGTTTATGAGAAAGCCGAAGCCGCGTTTGCCCAGGTAGATCGCCGGAAGAACCGGTTGCGCGCCGCCGTCTCCGAAGGCCGCCAGCGCCGCGACAACATCGCGGAGCAACTCGGGCGCTTGGCAGAAACACCGGCCGAAGGGTTGGATCTCCCCGCGCGCCTGGCTACCAGGGTGGTCGAGATTTCGCAAGCGCTCTCCCCGGCCGTCCGGGAGCGTCGCAGCCGGCTGCGACGGGCGCGCTCCGAGGCGGAGGACGAGCACCGGCAGCTCTCGCAGGCCAGGACAGACCTCTCCCGCCGGGCCGTGGACCTCGCCCGCGATCTCGCGACCGCCCGCGCCGAAGCCGAACACGCCCGCCAGGACCTCCAGCAGGCCGAGAACGCCTCCTCCGAAGCCCTCGAAGAGCTTCAGGCCGAGTGGGGCTCTACCCTCGACGTCGCCCGGCGCGAAGCCGCCACCCACGGCCCCGAAACCGAGGCCG
>CALMWA010000311.1 GCA_937873125.1 uncultured Actinomycetes bacterium
CGTCCACGGTGGTGGCAGTTGCTGGGAGTGGGATGAGAGGACCGGGCAATACTATCTGCACACGTTTCAGGTCGAGCAGCCCGACCTGAACTGGCGCAACCCGCAGGCAAGAGAGGCAATGTACGACGTTATGCGTTTCTGGCTGGAGCGCGGCGTGGACGGCTTCAGGATCGACGCGCTCTCTTTCCTCATAAAAGACGAACAGCTCCGTGACAACCCGAAGAATCCGGGATGGCGGCCGGGAGACCCGCTGTGGGCGCGCCAGCGCAGGGTCTACTCCGACGACCTTCCGGAGGTTCTCGACATCGTGCGTGAGATGCGTGCCGTGACGGACGCCTACGAGGGTGATCGCGCATTGATCGGGGAGCTTTATCTGCCCCTGGAGCGTCTGATGACCTACTACGGAACGCAACTGAACGGGCTTCACCTGCCGCTCAACTTCGATCTGATCCTGCTCTCCGAGTGGGAGCAAGAAGCCATCGGGCCGCTCATCGAGCGGTACGAATCCGCGCTGCCGGAGGGTGCCTGGCCCAACTGGGTCCTGGGCAACCACGACAACCCGAGGATCGCCAACCGACTGGACCACGCCCGGAACCGTGCCGCCCACATGCTCTTGCTAACCCTCCGGGGCACTCCCACCTGCTACTACGGGGACGAGATCGGGATGCGGGACGTGGAGATACCCCAAGAGTTGATCCGCGATCCGCAGGGCATACAAGACCCCGGACAGGGCCGCGATCCGGCGCGCACCCCCATGCAGTGGGAGGCGGGCGCTAACGCCGGATTCTGCCCGGACGACACCGAGCCCTGGCTCCCCGTAGCTCACGACTACGCCACGATCAACGTGGAGAATCAGAGAGAAGACGCGCGCTCGATGCTCACTCTGTTCCAGCGCCTGATCAAGCTGCGCCGGGAACTGCCGGCGCTGTCCATTGGCTCGTATCATCCGCTGGATATCCAAGGCGCCTCCGTACAGGCCTACCTGCGTGAGCACGGCGGGCAGCGTGTGCTCATCGCTCTCAACTTCGGAGCCGAACGCCGGGTGCTAGATCTCTCGGAGGCCGGCAACGAAGGCGAGGTGCTCTGCTCGACGCATATGGACCGCACCGGCCACCTCGATCTCAAGAAATCCGACCTACGGCCCGGCGAAGGCATACTGGTCTCCTTCGGTAACAACACCTAGCGAAATCCGGCAAGTCTTTCTGTGTTCACCTCCCGGAAGGGCAATCGTCTGGTGCAGGCGACAGTCTACTACTGGTTCCACCCGAACAGCCAACGCGATGAAGCTCTCGGACGCGGTCAGGGAGAACTAGACCCGGTTTTCTCGGCCGGCGCCTGCCGGCCGCCCACATGCAGGGCGAGCGTGGAGATCACAACTCCCGCCACAACCATCGTCCCCAGCGCTGCCCGCAGACCTAACAGCTCCGCCAGCCCCCCGACGATAACCGGACCGAGCAGGAATCCTCCGTAGCCCAGAGTGGTGACGACGGAGATCGCCGCCCCGGCCCTCCCCGGTGCGAGGTCGCCGGCGACGGAGAAGGCTATCGGGACAATCGCCGAGAGTGCGAGCCCCACCACCAAGAACCCCGCGACTACAAGCGCCGGCTCGCGGGTAATCAGCGCGAGCGACATCCCGATAGCCGTCAGGAGGCCTGCGCCCAGAAGCGTCCGGCGGTCGCCGAAGCGGGTGATGGTCCAGGTCGCTCCGAGCCTCCCCAGGGTCATCGCTCCGAAGAACACGGCCACCCCGGACCCGCCCAGTAGCGCGGAGAGCCCGAGCGTCTGACGCAGGTACACGCCGGACCAGTGCTCCATCTCTCCCTCGGAGAGCATGCCCAGCGTGGCTATTGCAGCCACGAGCAGCAGTGGCAGGTTGCGGTAGAGCCCTCCCGCTTTCTGCACCCCGACTGCCTGGTGGGGTTCCGGCGCAGGGAACCGGGTAAACGACACCGCGATCACCACGACCGCCAGCGGCGCCAGCAACATCAGGTAGACGTAACGGTAGTCCACACCGGCCTGGAGCAGCGCGCCGGCTGCCAGCGCCCCGGCCACCCCGCCGAAGCTGAACGCCGCGTGCAGGAGGGTCATAAAGCGCCGTCCCGAAGTCTTCTCCAGGTCCACCGCCGCGGCGTTGATCCCCACGTCGTAGAGCCCGGTGGCCGAGTACAGCACGATCATCGCTGCCAGCAGCACAGCGTATCCATCAGCAATGGCAACTCCCACGATCCCGAGCCCGAAGACCAGAGACGCGCCGACGAGGTACACCCTGCGCCCCAGCCGGTCGGCGGTCCACCCGAGAGTACCCATCGCAAGGATAGAAGCCGCCGCCCCGGCGAACAGAGCGATCCCCAACGGGCCGGGCGAGAGGTCCAGAGCCCGGCTCAAATCAGCTAGCAGGACCGCGAAGCATCCCGCCCAGAGCCCGAAGAAGCCGAAAGCCCCCAACTCGACGGCCAGGAGCCTCCGGATACGCGGGGTGGAGCTACTCCGTATCGTAACCGTGCTCCTGCCAGGCGTTTACCCCGCCTTCCATGTTGGCGACGTTCGTGTAACCCATCTCCTGCAATGACTTCGCCGCCAGAGAGCCCCGTCCTCCGAGGGCGCAGTGGACCACGATCCTGGCCTCCTTGTCAGGTAGCTGGTCGGCGGCCTGGAGCTCTAGGACCCCGCGCGGGATGTGTTTCGCTCCTGGGATGTGCTCTTCTGCCCACTCATCGGGCTCGCGCACGTCCACGACCGTCACGCTCTCCCCACTATCCAGGGCTTTGCGAACCTCTTCGACGCTCACCTGCCGGGTGCTCTCCTTCGCCTCGGCGACCATCTCCTCGTAACTCTTCGCCACGTTGCTCCTCTCCACCGGAATCGGTCGGTCTAGGCTTTACGGAACTGCGTCGCCACCGTGATGGTGCCGTCGGGAAGCTCTCCGAAAGTGTAGTCACCGAACAGGATCGGGTCGGCGGTTCGCAGGCACAGGAAGAGCCGGACGGCGAGGTTCCGGATCTCGCTTTCGGCATGCGCGTCGGCCCGCATCTCGATGATGTGCCGCAAGGCCCGCACGTTCCCCGTGAACACCATCGGCGCCTCGGTCTCGTTCGGCAGGAGACTGCGCGCCGTCTGCTGCACCTTCTTCCTCGCATCCGTCTTGTAGTCGGCTGAGAGCATGGCGTTCCCGCCTTCCTGGTGCTCCAAGAGCCTCCCCGCCATCGCCTCGTACTCGGCGGCGGCCCGATCCGCCCGCTCCTCGAACATCCGGTGCAACTCCTCGTCGCTCTGATACTCCGGCCGTTCCACGAACCGCAACACGGAGCCACTGACGTAGCGCTGAGAGATCTGAGAAAATCCTGCCCCGGCACGATGCCGCACCAGCTCGTGCGTGACGCTGCGGCTTATGCCATACAGCAGAAAGCTAAAGTTGGAGTGCTCCAGCACCGAGCCGTGTCCCGCCGAGGTCAGCCGCTCAAAGTACGCGCCGGCGTTCTCGTTCTTGGTGCGCCGGGGTCCGAACGATGCGTAACAGAGCTGGCCCGCCGTCTTGCAGAGCTGGGAGGAGTCGGGGAGCGTGGTCGGGTCTTCGAGGTAGCCTGGAAATCCGAGTTCCGGGTCGAAACCTTCGAGAAAGCCCGCGAGACCCGCCACGTTGACCTGCGGCTTCGCCAGCATGACCAACCCCGGCCTCCGCAGGTACGCGGTCCCGGCGCCGGTGTGGCTTACCGGGGAGTGGATTGCAGGGAAGCCGTCGTTCACGCTCCCCCCCAGATTTTCGAACAGTTCCTGTGCGCGCTGGGCGCCACGCTCGGTGGTCTCCAAAAGGCTCCCTTCTTCGGACTTCTCTCCGGAAGGTTAGCCTATTTTGGGAGACCCTACCGGATCGCCATCGGAGAACCCAAGCGGGACGCTTCGTCCTTTAGGACGTGGTAGTCGGCCACTCCGCGGACGAGCGCTCCAAAGACGAGGGCTCGGCGGATGGACGCTTCCGGTCGCGCCGAACCATACCGGCGGCGACGGCCGCGAGGGCGAAAAACGGGAGCGTGGAAGCGGGTATGTACCAGTTCCAGTCTATGGAAGAGGAGATCAGGTACGCAGTAGCGGCTGCCGCGCTACCCGCTATGATGGCCTGGCTGCGGCGGCTGCGCCCCTTGCGGAGAGCATTCTGGGCGGCGATAACCAGCAGCCCTACGGAGAACGCCGCGAATGCCAGAAAAGCGAGGATACCGGTATCCGAGAGCAGGCTCATCCACATGCTGTGAGGATGCAGAACGACGCCTGCGCTCTCGGGCTTCTCCTGTGCAAAGACGAGCCGGTAAGTGTCCGCGCCGGTCCCGGTCAGTGGATACTGCTTCCAGTTCTCCCAGGCAACCTTCCAGAGCATAATGCGGTTGCCAGCGTACAGCGAAGTGTAGCGTTGCGTCTGGTCTTGTGAAAGCTGCTCCGGGTCCATGGTATCGTCCATGGCCAGGATCTCTTGCCGCACCTCCGCGATTCCGCCGGAAGCCTGAAACGCCGACCAGCCCCAACCCAGGCCGACCACAACTACGGCGGCGGCGATGAAGCCACCGGCTAGGCCCGCCACACGGAGCACGCTCTGAGGAACCGTCGTATCTACGAGCCAGACGACGAGCGTAAAAAGCACCTGCGCGACGAGAGCGAGGAGCAGTCCCTGAAACAGCGGTCCGACGAACGCCCAGCCGTCGTTCGCCATCACCTCTAGACTTACCG
>CALMWA010000312.1 GCA_937873125.1 uncultured Actinomycetes bacterium
GGCAGGCAAGCGAAAAAAGAGCGGCTTCCCGAGGGAAGCCGCCCTTTGAAGTCAAGGAACTCGTCACAGACCCTGCGCCGAGCCCTTCGGGTCGCAGGAGCCTTCTAGCCCAACCCGCGACGGGGGAATTGTATGCAAGCGACAATTAATCTTCCGCAATCGTTTTCCTGCGGTCACGGAACGTTGCGCCGTGCGTGGCTCGACAGCGCGATCGGGTGACTCCATAGCGGGGCCAGCCATGCTGTTTCGCCTCGCCCGGCCGGCGCTGTTCACGCTCGAACCCGAACGGGCGCACCGCCTGACCATCGCCGCACTCAAGCTCGCCCCGCCGCGCGCTCCCGCGACGGCGGGGACGCTCGGCGTAGCCGTCGCCGGCCTGAGATTTCCCAATCCGGTCGGTCTGGCCGCGGGCTTCGTCGGCGCGATGATCGACACCGCCATCAACTTTCAACCCTACGCGGTCTCCGACGGGCGCGGCTGGTGCGGTTCCACCCTGCTCACCAATCCGAACGGCGTTGAACAGATGGCCGGCCAGCTCACGTTTGACTTCGCTTTCGACGCTTATCTGGGAGACGGCGTGCACGACCCGGTGTACGGCGGCGGCACACAAATCGTGCCCGATTTCGTGATGCGCAGCTATGGCGACTACGTGGTCACTATCAATGGACCGAATGCCGCGCAGACCGCACTAACGACGTATCGCGGCAGCGCGGTCATCAACAACACCAACCCCATCCTGCTCGAAGACTCGCCCGAGCGGCGCATCGTCGAGGAGCACGGCCTGGAAGTGGCCGCGGACGGGCTAGAACTGGAGATCTGAGTTGGTGGTATCCGACACTGAGAGCTTCATCGGAGCCCTGCGCGCCCAGTCGCAGAGTTACCACAGCGGGCATCCGTTCCACGTGATGATGAACGAGGGACGCCTGGGCCGCCGCCAGATCCAGGGCTGGGTGGCCAACCGCTTCTACTACCAGGAGAACATCCCGCGCAAGGACGCCGCTATTCTCGCCAACTGCCCCGACCGTGAGGTACGCCGGCGCTGGATCCGGCGAATCCACGACCACGATGGAACGACGGACGGGGAGGGTGGTATCGAGGCCTGGCTGCGTCTGGGTGAGGCTGTGGGGCTGACGCGGGAGGCGTTGTGGGACCAGCGGCACGTCGTGCCCGGAGTTCGGTTCGCCGTCGATGCCTACGTCAACTTCGCCCGTACCCGCCCGTGGGTCGAGGCGGTGGCCTCCTCGCTAACCGAGCTGTTTGCGCCGGATCTGATGGCCGAGCGCCTGGCCGCGTTCGAGCGCCTCTACACCTGGATCGACCCCGCCGGGCTGGCCTATTTCCGCGCCCGCCTTACGCAGGCCCCGCGCGACTCGGAGCACGCCCTGGAGGTGGTGACGGAGCACTGTCGGACACTGGATGAGCAGGCGCGGGCCGTGGCGGCGCTATCCTTCAAGAATGACGTGCTGTGGAGCATGCTGGACGCTATCGACAGGGCCTATCCAGGCAGCACCCGAAAGGGGGACGATTGATCTCAATGACAGGACCATCGTGTACCGGGCATCAGATTTACCACTCATCTCCGGAGCGCATCGAGCCGGTTATCGAGCGTTCGCCACACCTGGCAAACGCGGGGCGCAAGACGGCGCCGGGTGTGACATGAGCATCGCGGTGCTATCTACGAATCGCCCTCGTCTGGCGCGACAGATCCGGCTGGAGTGGGACACCGTGCGGGAACAGCACGTGCTGCTGGCACCGGAGGGGGTGCTGGTCCTGAATCAAACGGGCGCGACTATTCTGGGTCTGTGCGATGGGGAGCGGACGGTCGTCGAGATCGTGGAGGAGCTGCGCGGAAAGTATAACCACGTGGCCGACGACGAGGTGCGGGATTTCCTCGCCCGGCTCGTTGCCAAGCGATGGGTGGAGCTCGGCGATGGATAGGCCGTACGGCATGCTGGCCGAGCTTACCTACGGCTGCCCGCTCCACTGCCCGTACTGCTCCAACCCGCTCAACCTCGCAGACTACCGCGACGAGTTGACCACGGCGGAATGGCAACGGGTGATGACCGAAGCGCGGGAGCTCGGCGTCCTGCAACTTCACCTCTCGGGTGGTGAGCCGCTCCAGCGCCGCGATCTCGAAGAGATTGTGGCCAGCGCCCGCGACGTGGGTCTGTATACCAACCTCATTACGAGCTCCCTGGGCCTCTCACCCCGGCGGGCGGAACAGCTAAGGGCCGCCGGCCTCGACCACGTACAGATCAGCATCCAGGCCGACGAGCCGGCCCTCTCCGACCGTATAGCCGGCACTCCTTCCTATGAACGCAAGATCGCATCAGCCCATCTGGTCAAGGAGTTGGGTTGGCCGCTCACCTTGAACGTGGTCCTCCACCGCCACAACATCGACAGGATCGGGCGCATCCTGGATCTCGCCGAGGAGTTGGGGGCCGATCGGATCGAGCTGGCCAATACCCAGTACTACGGCTGGGCCTGGCGCAACCGCGAGGCCCTACTACCCAGCAGGGTTCAGCTCGAAGGGGCCGAGGCCATAGTGCGCGCCGCACGCCAGCGCCTGAAGGGGAAGATGGAGATCATCTACGTCATCCCTGACTACTACAGCAAGTATCCCAAACCCTGTATGGGCGGCTGGGGCCGGCGGCAGCTAACGGTGACGCCCACCGGGAGCGTCCTACCCTGCCCCGCGGCGCACACCCTCCCCCTTCCCAGAGCCACCGTGCGCGAGCATTCGCTGGCCTGGATCTGGGAGGAGTCGCCCCTCTTCCAACGCTTCCGGGGGACGGAGTGGATGCCGGAGCCTTGCCGGAGTTGTGATCGCCGCGAGGTCGATTTCGGCGGTTGCCGCTGCCAGGCGTTTCAGCTCACCGGCGATGCCGCCCGCACCGATCCGGTCTGCCACCTCTCACCCGACCATCAGCTTGTGGCTGAGGCGGTACAGGCCGCCAACGAGGGCGCAGAGCCAGGCGAAGCAGAGCTCATCCCCCGTACCTTTACCAAGAGCAACAACCACTACTCACCGACCGGCGGCTTAGAGTCTGAAAGGAGTGTGCCGTGACCCTGCTATCGCTTCTCATCCTCGGTTTCGTCCTCAGCCTAGATAATGCTCGGTTGGCGATTGCGCTCGGAGCTTTTCAGCTTGGCTGGCGCCGCGCACTCCGGATCGCGGTGGTGTTCGGGTTGTGGGATGGCTTCTCGCCCCTGGTGGGTCTGCTGATCGGGCGCTACTTCGGGGAGGGGATCGGTGAAGTGGCGGACTTCGTGGGACCGATCGTGCTGCTCGTGTATGGTCTATACCTCGTCGTTCGGAGTCTGCAGACCGAAGCACCGGAGGATCTGGATGAGCGTATGGCGCTCTTCGGTATTCCTCTAACTCTAAGCCTGGACAATATGCTCGCGGGCACAGGCTTGGGGATGCTTGGCTTTCCTCCCGTGTTCACGGCAGCGGTCTTTGGCGCTATGACGGTCCTGATGACATTCCTTGGCCTGCAACTTGGGAGCGTCGTCGCCCGCTTCATACCCCTCCGCTCCGATCTTCTCAGTGGTGCGGGACTCGCGATCATGGCGGTCGTGCTGGTACTGGGATACTAACTACTGCCGAGGCGCCGGCCATCTTGAAGAGGCCGATTCTTAAAGGTTCCGCCGCCAGCGAAGCCTCACAGCACCGACGCCCGTGGTCCGTCTCCGGGATCGTTCAACCCCGGACGATTCGCACCACGACGAGGGCGCCAAGCACCGCCAGGGCCAGCCAGAGGACGACGATAACGGCGGCAGCCGCCCGGCTTACGGGCCTTTCGCCCCTCTCTACCATCTCCCGCGCCTTCTGCCGGCTCTCGGAGAGTACATCCTCGGGGATCATTCGCACCGCGAGGGCCACGCCCAGGGGGACCAGGATGAGGTCGTCCAGGTAGCCGAGGACCGGTATGGGGTCCGGGATCAGGTCTATGGGGCTGAAGGCGTAGCCGACCACCAGAGCAGCGAACAGCTTGGCATACCAGGGCACCCGCGGATCCCTGTAGGCCAGGTACAGAGCGTAGGTCTCCGACTTCAGCCGCCCGGCCCACCGCTTCCATTCCCCCAGGTTCACCTCTACCACGACCTCTCCGATGGTCCACGACAACATCCTTCCCCGCCGACCGACGGGTCGCTCACGGCGAACCGGCCGAGCCGTGGTCGGCGGCCTCATAGACGGAGGCCGCGAACGCCTGCAGGTCCTCCCGGCACGCCACGAGCTCTCGCTCGACTTCCCCAAAGAGCGGCGCGCCGAAGCGGTCTCGGGCCCGGATCTTGCCCACCCATGCCTCCAGCTTAGCAAGGTCCTCCTCGTTCTCCTCTAGCTCGGCGAAGGTGAGATTGCCTGCGCCACGCTCCTTGTCCAACTCGGCGTGGAAATCGCGGCAACGTCCCAAAACCTCCGCGTACTCGGCGTCGCGCGCCTCATCGAAGATCTTCTCCAGCTCCCCCCGATCCCCCACCGAAGCACCCCGAAAAACGTGTACCGTGCCCCCGACCTCCCGGATCTCCCGCGCCACGCCGCGCATCGTCCGCTCTCCACCGGGATCTTCCGGCAAAGCCGCCACCCCGTTCTGCAGGTAGACCGCCCCGGCAGCCTTGAGCTTTCTCCAAACGCTCGCCCGGTAGCGGCTAGGCTCCGAAGGCAGCTTGTAGATCAGCACAAACCACCCCCGCTCACCTTCTTTCTCATTGCTTGTCACGGTATGAGTATAACAGCGGTTATATTTTAAAGCGTAAGGCAAGGATACCTGGCGACGGCACGAGCTAGGCCCTCGCGAGTTGCAGGTGTCTAGATTTTTGAGTAGCCGTGGCAAAAGGTTACCCTGTGGACGGGGTTACGTCCAAGAACGTCCTGGCCCGCTCAGTCTGTACCGTACCTGCGCTACTCTAGGACACCGGCCGTCGGTTCTCTCGATGGTCCACAGTCTTGTTCAGCCCTGGCCGGGCGGCAGCACGTAACCGCGGGAAGGGCAGAGACTAGGTCCATCCACGCTCGCACCGCCGGAAAGCCTTCGAGGTCGTAGCCACCCTAGTGACACACGCGCGGACACACGTAGAGGGCGACGTCGGCGGTCGTCGCCCCATCCCCGAGGAAGAACTCGCGTCCGCTCAAATGCCGCTCCATCACCCCGAGCGCCCGGGCCACCGAGGGTTCCACTTCTACGTTGCCCCGAGTAGCTTTGGAGTACAGGTAGACTTGGTGCGCGTCGTGCCGTTGGCCATGATGTAGGTGTCTTCGCTGAGGTTCTTCTGCCGCCAACCACGCGCCTCAGAGCGTTCTCGCGGCTTCGCCATCGGTACCGACCTTCGCGCGGCGGCCGATTAATGCGCGACGGTGGGCAATTCCG
>CALMWA010000313.1 GCA_937873125.1 uncultured Actinomycetes bacterium
CTGGTCGGCCTGCTCCCTTCGGACTGGGCTGACGGAGGTCGTGACCAGACCCCGGTCCATCTCGTCGCGGATGTTCTTGAGCGCGCTCTCGATGATGTCCAGCGTTACGTGGTCTATGTCGTGCTCCCGGACGAAGTCCGGCTTTGTCCGCGTATCCACCATACCCTACGCCTCCTCTATTCTGATGTTGCCGAATGTGTCCACGGCCCCCGCGTATCCCGGCTCCAGCACCGTCGTTGTGTCGTCTTGCTGGATGATGGCCGGTCCCGAAATTCGGTTTCCGGGCCGCAGGGCGCTCCGGTCGTAGATCGGGGTCTCCATCCATTCGCCGCCGAAGAAGACCTGCTCCTCGCGCATGACCGCGCCGGAGGCGTCATCGCCCGCGCCGTTCGCGCTCTCAGCGAGCGTTACGCCCTTGATCGTGCCGCGCCCGATGACCCGGATGGTCGCGATCTCAAGCGGTGAGTCCGGCAGCTCGAAGTTGTAGCGCTGGCGGTGCGCCTCCTCGAACTGTCCGCGCAGGAACGTACTATCGTCACCCGAAAGGTCGTCCAGCTCGAAGCGGCAGGGGATCTGGATGTTCTGCAAGTAGTAGCGACAGTCTGCGTACAGGTCGAACCGCCGCTTGTCCTCCTCGACGCCCTCACCGTCCAGCCATTCGCCCGCCTGGGACATCAGGTTCTCGACGCGGGACTTCAGTTCGGTGGCGGGTGTCTCCTCGGCGATCTTCAGGTACGTCTCCGGGAACTCGTTCTGGATGTCGGAGGAGAGGAAGCCGAACGCGCTCATCACGCCCGGCGTCGGCGGGATGATGACGGAGCGCGACCGGATCAAGCGCCCGAGCGCGTTGGCGTGCATCGGACCCGCCCCGCCGAAGCCGACGAGCCCGAACTCGCGCGGGTCGTAACCGCGCTCTACGCTGACCACCCGCAGGGCGGCGTGCATGTTCTCGTTCACGATGTCCACTATCGCCTCCGCGGCCTCCTCGACGCTCATCCCGAGCGGCCCGGCGACGGTCTCGACAGCCTTCCTCGCAGCCTCTTCGTCCAGCGCCATCGTGCCGCCGAGGGCCACGCCCGGCGGGATGCGGTGCAGCACCACGTCGGCGTCGGTGACGGTCGGGGCTTCGCCGCCACGGCCGTAGGAGGCGGGGCCTGGGTCGGCGCCCGCGCTCGCCGGTCCGACCTGTAGAGCGCCGCTGGCGGAGAGGAAGGCGATGGACCCGCCGCCCGCGCCGACGCTGTGAACATCAACGGCGGCGGCCTTGAAGCGGAAATAGCCGAGGGACATCTCGCGCCGGATCAGGGTCTCCCCGCCCAGGCACAGCGAGACGTCCGTCGAGGTTCCGCCCATATCGAACGTCAGGATGTCCGGCACTTCGATCATGCGTGCCAGATACGCTGAACCAGTAACACCGCCCGACGGTCCCGAGAGAGCTATCTGGATCGGGCGCTCCGCCACGGCCTGCGTACTCATCGACCCGCCGTCGGAGCGAACGATGGAGAGGGAGCCGCCGAAGTTCTTCTCCGAGATCGAGGTCTCGAAGTTCTTCATGTAAGTCATGGTACGGGGCTGCACGGCGGTGTTGACGACGGTGGTGAGCGTCCGCTCGTACTCACCATACTCCTGGCCGATATCTGAGGAGATGGAGACGGAAAGGTCGGGGTAGAGCTCGCGCGAGATCTCGCGCGCCCGCCGCTCGTGGTCCGGGTTGACGTAGGAGTTCAAGAAACCGATGGCGAGCGACTCGACACCCCTCTCAACGAGACCCTTCACGGCCTCGCGGACTTCGTTCTCGTCCAATTCTGAGATGACGCCGCCGTCAGCCCGGATTCGCTCGGAGATCCCGACGGTATCTGTGGGGTCGGCGGGCGGGTCGGGTTTCTGAAGCGCCATCCAGCCGTAGAGCGGGCCGGGGGTCCAGGCGCGGGCGAGGTACAGGATCTGCTCGTGTCCCTTCGTGGTGAGCAGGCCGACACGCGAGCCGGTGTTCGTGAGGATCATGTTAGTTACCACGGTAGTACCGTGAAACAACAGCTTGAGGTCCGTGAAGCCGATCCCGACCTTCTCGCAAACGCTCTCTATACCGGTGACCACGCCCTTCGACGGGTCTTCCGGCGTCGAGAGCACCTTGCCCTCGGTAAGCTCCCCCGTCTCCTCGTTGAAGACCAGCACGTCCGTGAACGTGCCCCCCACATCTACCGCCACGTTATACGCCATCTCGCTCCTTTGTTTGTAGCTCTAGGCTGTTGCCGACCGCTGATAGCTTTTTCACCCTGCCACCGGCTCGAACACCCCGGCCTTGTAGACCTGTCCCGGCAGTTCCTTGCCGAGCTGTTTCGAGAGCCACGCGGCCACCTCGATTAGCTGGACGAGCTCAATACCCGTCTCGTGTCCCATGCCGTGTAAGGTGTAGACGAGGTCTTCGGTGGAGATGTTGCCCGTGGCGAGCGGCGCGAAGGGACACCCGCCCGTCCCGCCGACGGAGGCGTCGAGCACCGTGGCGCCGCTCTCGATGGCGGCCACGGCGTTGGCGATGCCGGTATTGCGCGTGTCGTGGAAGTGGCAGCCGGTCGTAACGCCGAGCGCCGCGACGCCCTTGACCAGCTCTCGCACCTGCGTCGGTACCCCAACCCCAATGGTGTCGGCGAGGACGACCTCGTCCGGCGGCGTCTCGGCTACCCGCGCCGCGAGGCGGAGGACGTGCTCCGGCGCGGCGCGGCCCTCGAACGGGCATCCGAAGGCGGCGCTCAAGGTGATGGAGACCCGCACCCCATCCAGCCGCGCCCGCTCCACGAGACGCCCCGCGAGCGTCGTCGCATCCTCGACCGTCGTATTCTGGTTCTTTTCGGCGAACGTCTCCGTGACCGGAAAAGCGTAGCGGACCTCGTCAACGCCGGCCTGTATGGCCCGCTCGTAGCCTTTTTCATTGAGGACCAGCCCAGCGTAGCTCGTGTTCGGGCCGCGCTTTATGCTCGCCAGCACCTCCTCGGCGCCCGCCATCTGGGGGACGCGCTTCGGGTTGACGAAGCTCGCCGCCTCTACGCGCGGGAGACCGGCCGCCGCGAGCCGGTCGCACAGTTCGGCCCGGACTTCGGAAGAGAGAGTTTTGTCCTCGTTCTGGAGACCGTCGCGCGGTCCGACGTCCACTATTTCTACGCGCATCAGATGGTCCCCCGCTCCCCGAGATCTTTCCGCTCGTCCTCGCTCAGGCCGAGAATTTCTCCGTACACTTCGGCGTTGTGCTGGCCGAGCGCGGGGCCGG
>CALMWA010000314.1 GCA_937873125.1 uncultured Actinomycetes bacterium
GGGAGGGAGGTCCATGTCCGAGAATACAGCGACCCAGGTCGTACAGGAGATGGAGTTGAAGGAGGTGGGCGAAGCCAAGACCGGCAGCTCGCCCGACGAGGTCGTCATCGCGCTCTCCCCGGCGTTCGGGGACCAGATGCATCGACAGACGCTCACCAAGATTCCCCACGCGGCCATCTTGCGCGAGCTGTTTGCCGGTATCGAAGAAGAAGAGGTAAAGGCGCGCGTGATCCGCGTCTGGCGGTCCTCCGACCTGGCGGCTATAGGCTTCGACGCCGCCAAACTGAGCGGTTCGGGCATCTCTATCGCCATCCAGTCGCGCGGGACCACCCTCATCCACCAGCGGGACCTCGTCCCGCTGGCGCCCATGGAGTTGTTCCCCCAGGCGCCGAGCATCGACCTGTCCACCTACCGGCACATCGCCCGGAACGCGGCGCAGTATGCCAAAGGAGATCATCCCTCGCCGGTCCCGCAGGTGAACGACCCGATGGCCCGACCCAAATGGCAGGCTATCGCCTCCGTGTTCCACATCCGGGAGACCGAGTTCGTGAAACCGGACGAGAAGCCGGTCGAGCTGGAAGTCAACTTCAAGAAGTAACTCACAAGGGAGAGAGATTCACGTGGCCGAGAAACTCCACTACGAGAAAGACTACCCCCTGGCCGAGAAGCGGCCGGACCTGGTCAAGACGGTGAAAGGCCGCTCCCTCGACGAGGTAACCCTCGACGCGGTCCTGAGCGGCGAGATCGAGGCGGACGAGATCCGGGTTACTCCGGAGATCCTCGAATACCAGGCTCAGATCGCCGATAGCGTCGGCCGGCCCCAACTGGCCGCCAACCTGCGGCGGGCGGGCGAGCTGACGAGGGTCCCCGACGAACGCATCCTGGAGATCTACAACGCCATGCGGCCGAATATGTCCACCAAGGAGGAACTGTACGGCATCGCCGACGAGCTAGAGAACGAGTACGACGCGAAGATCAACGCGGACCTCGTCCGCGAGGCCGCCGGCGTGTACGAGAGGCGCGGCCGGCTGCGTAAGCCGGACGAAGACGAGGCCGAGGGACAACTGAGAGAGATGAGTGAGTAAAGGCAGTAGCGGGCGGACGGGAGCCATGCGCGGCTCCCCCGCCCACTCAAATCGAAGAAGTGATCCACGATGAGTATCATCGTCGGCATAGACATCGGCAACTCGACCACGGAGACCGCCGTCGCAAGGATCGAGGACGACGGCTCCCCTGAGTTCCTCTCTTCCGGTACCACTATGACGACCGGGATAAAGGGCACCGTCGAGAACATCCCCGGTATTGTTCACGTGTTGGAGGAAGCCACGGATTCGGCGGGCATCGCTATCGAGGATCTCGACCTCGTGCTGCTCAACGAGGCGACCCCGGTCATCGGCGACGTTGCGATGGAGACCGTTACCGAGACTATAGTTACCGAGTCCTCGATGGTGGGACACAACCCCGGCTCGCCGGGCGGCAAGGGCATCGGTGTCGGCAAGACCATCCACATACGTGACCTGGAGGATGGCGAGCGAAACGGCGGTCCCGACGAACCGGTAATAGTCGTCGTGCCGCGAGAGTACGATTTCGAGGTGGCCGCCGGTATCATCCGGGAAGCCGTTGAAGCTGGCGTAGAGGTTCAGGGCGGTATCATTCAGGGCGACGACGGTGTCCTGATCTCGAACCGTCTACCAGACCCCTTGCCGTTCGTGGATGAGGTCGCCCACGTCGATAAGGTGCCGCTCGACATGCTGGCGGCTGTCGAGGTCGCGCCGAAGGGGCATGCGGTCCGGCAGTTGAGCAACCCTTACGGCATCGCCACGCTGTTCTCGCTCTCGCCGGAGGAGACGGGGCATGTGATCCCGATAGCCAAGGCGCTGGTTGGGCTCCGCTCGGCGGTCGTGATCCGCACGCCGGCCGGCGACGTGCAGAGCAAGCAGATCCCGGCGGGCTCCATCAAGTTTATGGGAGAGCATCAGAACCTCACCGTCGAACTGGAGCGCGGGGCCGAGGCGATCATGGATACTCTGGCTCACGTTCAACCTCTATCCGACGTTCAGGGTGAAGCTGGTACAAACGTAGGCGGCATGATCGAGAACGTCCGCCAGACGATGGCCGACGTGACCGAGAAGCCGTTGGCCGACGTCAATATTCACGACGTGCTGGCCGTGGATTGCCTGGTGCCGCAGCAGGTTGTGGGCGGCATTGCTGACGAGTTCTCCATCGAGACCGCGACGGGACTGGCGATCATGGTCGATACCGACCGGCTGTTGATGGAGCGGGTCGCAGAGACGCTTGCTGAGAAGATCGGCGTGCGCGTCGAGTTGGGCGGGGTCGAGGCGAACACGGCCATTCTGGGTGCTTTGACCACGCCGGGGATCGACGTGCCGGTGGCGATCATCGACGGCGGGGCGGGCTCGACCGACGGCGCCGAGCTTCAGAAGGGGAAGGTAGTGGAGCACGTCCACCTGGCGGGGGCCGGGAACATGGTGACGCTGCTCATCAAGAACGAGTTGGGCCTGGAGCGCTTCGACGTGGCGGAGCAGATCAAGATCTACCCGCTCGCCAAAGTCGAGAGCCTCTTCCACATCCGCCACGAAGACAACGGGGTGCAGTTCTTCGAGGAGCCGCTCGACCCGAGCCTCTTCGCGCGGGTGGTGCTGGTGACGGACGACGGTGACCTCATCCCGATAGAGAGCAAACACAACCTGGATCGCATTAAGACCGTGCGCCAGGAGGCGAAGCGCAAGGTGCTCCTTCGCAACAGCATCCGGGTTCTGGAGCGCATATCGCCGTCGGGCAACATCCGCTTTCTGGATTTCGTGGCTATCGTAGGGCGCTTCGGGCTCGACTTCGAGCTGCCGCAGATGCTGATGAACGAGTTGAGCAACTACGGCATCGTCGTCGGGGTCGCCAACGTGCGCGGGGAGCTCGGGCCGACGAACGCCGTCGCCACGGGCCTGATCATCAACTACTGTCAGCGACAAGGCGAGGCGAAATGATGGACGACGACCCCGACAGGCCGGCGATTCTCGTAAGCCTGGCTCCCGAGGTGGACGAGCGCCTGTACGGGTGGATCGCCGTCGGGGCCGAGGAAGAAGGCATCCCCTGCCGGCGGGTGCCTCCTGAAGAGACCGATACCGCCGCCATTGCCTATACCGCCGCCCGGAACTCTCGCCTCGGCGTCGGCATAGGTGTTGCCTCCGGCCAGGTCGCCGTCCACGAGCGGCACATGCCCGCCGAGCGGCCGGTCGTCGCTACCGCAGTAGAGGAGGCGCACGCTAGAGATACGTGCCGGTCGGCGGGCTCCAACGCGGCGCGTCTGGTGATAGGTGTGCCCTTGCAGCTCGAATAACTCGAAGGGGACGAGTCGAGAGCAAGATACACGTTATCGTAACAATTGTCCTGCTATGAAAGGAGAGGAAATGGCGGAAGCGAAGACAGCGGAGAGCATCACCCTGGAGGACGCAAAAAGGGTGATCGAGGCAGCAGAGAAGAAGGC
>CALMWA010000315.1 GCA_937873125.1 uncultured Actinomycetes bacterium
CGAGAGACCGAGGAGGCCGGGCGTCCGGCGCCCGCGATAGAGGTGGAAGACCTCATGGCGAGCTACGGGTGGAAGCGGGCCGTGGATGGATTGAGCCTCACGGTTCCTCAGGGCTCCGTCTACGGGTTTCTGGGACCGAACGGGGCGGGGAAGACGACGACCATAAAGACTCTTATGGGATTCCGGGGGCCGGACGGCGGGCGCGCACGCGTGCTGGGTTACGATGTGGTCGAGGACAGTTTGGAGGTGCGGGCCAGGGTGGGGTTCGCCAGCGAGGTCAACAGCCTTTACGACGGGATGACCGTGCCGCGGCTGTGCGTGTTCTGCCGGGATGTGAGCCGGAACTGGGATCAAGGTCTGGTAGACCGCTACATCGGCGTCTTCGGGCTGCCGAGCGAGGGGAAGGTCCGCAAGCTCTCAAAGGGCCAGAAGGCGCAGCTACAGCTCTGCGTGGCCCTGGGCAGCGACCCGGAGGTACTGATCCTGGACGAGCCGACATCCGGCCTCGACCCGGTGGCACGGCACGCCTTTTTGAAGGTGCTCGTCGGGGACGTGGCGTCCGAGGGGAGGACGGTGTTCTTCTCGACCCACATCCTCTCCGACATAGAAGCTGTCGCGGACACCATCGGCATAATAAAGGGCGGTCGGCTGCTGGTGAGCGGGGACCTCGACGGCATGCGCGCCTCGCACCGCACCTTCCGCATCGTCTACGCCGAAACGCCGCCCGAGGAAGAGATACAGGCTCTCCGCCATCTGCCCGGCGTGACTATGGTCGAGCGCGAGGGCCGGGGCGTAAAGCTGCGGGCGCGCGGTGATGTGAACGGCGTGGGGAGCGCCCTGGAGGACCGGCCTTACGAGATCCGGGACGTGGATTCGACGGGCATGAGCCTGGAGGACATATTCATCGCTTACGTGGAGGAGGACGGCCGTGATCTCTAAAGAGTGGTGGGAAGCGCGGTGGAAGCTCCTGCTCGGTGTGGCGGCGGTGATCGTGTTGATCGTGGTGTTGCCGCGATCCTACGCGCAGATACAAGAGGATGTAAGATTCGAGATCGAGATGATGCGTGGCGACATCGAATCGCCGGAAGAGGCCTTGGGCCTAATGGGCGAAAGGGAGCGCGAGCGCTACGTGCAGGATACGCGCGAGCAGGTTCAGGAGATGCGGAATCCGGAGTACGCCGTGGACATGGCGAGGTTCGAGGCGCGGGATGCGTACACGGCCACTATCTTCTACGTTTTGATGCCGCTCGCCGTCCTGCTCGGCGCGGGGCTGGTCTCGGGCGAGGTGGGGAGAGGGTCCATCTTCCTAATTCTCTCCAAACCCATGAGCCGGACCAGGGTCCTGTTGACCAAGTGCGCCGTGTGCGTGGCGTGTCTGCTCGCGACCGCGGTGATCGGAGGCGTGGGGATGATTCTATCGTTCTATGCGCGAGGCTATCCGGCGGAGGCCATAAACCTGGAGCGGTTCTTCGTGGTCGGCGTCCTGGCCTGGCTGGCCTCGTTGTTCGTCTTCGGTGTGGCGGTGGTCGCGTCGGTGGTCTTCCGGGACGTCCTACGGAGCCTCGTGGCGATCGGGGCAACGATGCTCACGATACTGGCCGGGCCGTTCGTCGTACGAGCTTTCGTGGAATGGCTGGTCTGGGGCAACCGTATGTATCAGATAGACTTTCGTACCCTACCGGAATGGTATCGTGCCTTCGACTGGTTCAGCCTGTTGACCTACTGGTTTGCCCAGAGACCGTACGGCGGTGAGAGCATCGTAACGCAGAGTATCGTCGTGTGCGTCGCAACCGCCGCTGCGGTCCTGATGGCCGCGTTCTGGCTATTCAACCGGAAGACTTTCTAAGCGCCGGGAGGCTGTAGACTCCGGCTTGTGCGAGGCGAGAACGGATACACAGGCGCAGGAACGACGCAAATAAACCTCGCCAACGGACGCTTCGCTCCGAGCCCGACGGGACCGCTGCACGTCGGGAATTTGCGGACGGCGCTTCTGGCGTGGCTGTTCGCGCGTTCGGCGGGGGCGCGCTTTCTGGTGCGGGTGGAGGACCTGGACCGCTCGCGGGTGCGGCCGGGCGTGGAGGAGGCGCAGCTCGCCGATCTTCGCTCGCTCGGACTGGACTGGGATGGGCCTATCGTGCGGCAGTCGGAAAGAATGGAGCTGTACGAGAAAGCTATCGCCCGGCTGGATGCTGGTGGGCTGCTCTATCCCTGCTATTGCACGCGGGCGGAGATCCGGGCAGCCGTCTCCGCGCCGCACGGTATAAGCGCCGCCGACCGCTATCCCGGAACTTGCCGGGATCTCACAGTCGCGCAGCGCGCCGAAAAGGAGGCCGCAGGGCGTCCGCCCGCCCTGCGAGTGAGGGCTGACGAAGCGCGAATAGCGTTCGAGGATCGTTTGCTCGGCCGCTTTGAGGACGTGGTGGATGACTTCGTAATCCGACGCAATGACGGCGCGCCCGCGTACCAGATCGCTGTCGTGGTGGATGATGCGGCGCAGGGGATAGGTGAGGTAGTGCGGGGCGCGGACCTCGTGGATTCGACGCCGCGGCAGATCTTGTTGGCGCGGCTGCTGGATCTGCCCGTTCCCCGCTACGCTCACGTGTCGCTCGCGCTCGGCCCCGACGGTCAGCGGCTCGCCAAGCGGCATGGCGCGGTAACGCTCGCCGACCGGGTAGCTGCCGGGGAAGGACCGGAAGACGTGCTCGCCTGGATGGCGCGCTCGCTCGGCATGGCCGGGCCGGAAGAGATGCCGACGCTCGAAGGTATGCTCGCGCGTTTCGATCCTGCCCATCTGCCGACGGAGCCGACAGTGTGGTCTCCGAAACCAGAGTGATCCGGGAGAAGCGACGGTCCTCTGTGATAAGTTTCTCTTGAGTGCTCACATGGTGGACGTAGCAAACTGAGAGGAGGCCCGGATGGACGTTACCCAGAGGTTCGACGGACTGCAAGCTGATATAGAACAGGACTTTGGGGAGAAGATCGTCGCCTTGCGGCGCGACATTCACCGCGAACCCGAGTTGGGCTTCGATACGGTCAAGACGGCGGAGAAAGTCCTGGCCGCGCTCGAGGGGCTGCCGCTCGATATACAGATCAGGGTTGCGGAGAACGGTATCGTCGCAACGCTCGAAGGCGCCGGCGCCGGACCAACCATCGGGCTACGGGCGGACATGGACGCGCTACCGATCCATGAGGAGACCGGACTTCCATTCGCCTCGGAGACAGACGGCAAGATGCACGCCTGCGGCCACGACGGTCATACGAGCATGCTGGTCGGGGCGGCGCACGCTCTCTGCGGGATGCGCGACCGCCTGAACGGGACCGTGAAGTTCTTCTTCCAGCCCGCCGAGGAAGGTGGCGGCGGGGGGAAGGTCATGGTCGAGGAGGGCGCCGTGGAGGGCGTGGACTCCATCTTCGCATTACATCTGTGGCCGGGGCTGCCGTTTGGGACGGTGGCCTCTAAAGCAGGCCCGATCATGGCCGCCGCCGACAGCTTCGAGATGGAGATAAAAGGTACGGGTGGACACGGTGCAATGCCGCACCTCGCCGCTGATGCCATAGTTATTGCGGCGCAGATAGTAACCGCGCTCCAGACGGTGGTCTCCCGCGAGGTGGATCCCGTCCAGCCCGCCGTGTTGACCGTCGGGGAAATAGGGGCCGGCACCGCCTTCAACATCATTCCGGAGACCGCCCGCGTGGCCGGCACGGTTCGCACCATCGACCCGGAACTGCGCGAGAAAATCCCGCAGCGGATGGAAGAGATCTCCCAGGGGATCGCCGGCGGAATGCGCGCTAACGTGACCCTAAACTACAACTTCTCTTATCCCGTAACCCGCAACGACCCCGCGTCGGCGAAGCTCGCCCTCGGCGTCGCCACGGAGCTGTTCGGAGAAACCTCCACTTTGGAGGCGGAACATCCCTCGATGGGTGGTGAGGACTTCGCGTTCATGTTGGAGAAGGTGCCTGGCGCCTACGTCTGGCTGGGTGTTGGGGACGTCTCGGGCCTGCACACGCCGCAGTTCGCTTTCGACGAGGAGATACTGCCGCGCGGGTCGGCGCTGCTCACGGCGCTCGCGATGGAGGCGTTGTCCTAGCCGGTTAGCTGCCGGCCGGGTTGATCAGGAAGTCGTAGGCTTCGGTCGGACCTACGAGCAGCAGCACGATAAAGAGCACCGCGCCGAGCGGGATGAGGGTCCCGGCGGCGGCTCGCTTCCACTGTAGTCCGAGGGTCTCCTTGACGGCGATGGTGGCGACGGCCGCGCCGTAGGGGACGGCGAGTAGTGGAGCGTAGGGGATCCAGAGTATTACACCGATCCCGCTGGCGTAGCCGAGAGCCCGGTAGACAGGCCCGAAGTTCCGCCGCGACGGGGCGCCGTCGAGAATGACGAGCGTGAGCGCGGCGAGACCGGCGACCAGGAGCGGCGCCAGCACGAACGCGACCAGGAGTCCGACGAACGGCGTATAGACGAGGGCGTAGTTGTACTCGCCGAGCCAGAACGTCTGCAACGCCGTATCCAGGAGCAGGTTCAGGTACAGCACGATAGAGGCGAAGATGGTCGGACGGATCGGTCCGCCATCCGGGTCGAGCCGCTTGAAGAATCGCCCCGGCGCGAACCAGACCTCTTTTAACGCCTCCCCGAAGCCTTCCCGCGAGTAGCCCATGCTCTGTTGACCGCCACGCCGAAACATTTAGTTTTCTCCGGGATCTTCGGAGGGAGTGCCCGGGGCATCCTCGCGCACGACCTGTCCGACTTCGGTCTCCAGAGTGAGGTCTCGCGTATCCTCCGGCGGTAGTTGCGCAATGATATCGCCCGTCTTCACGGAGACGCGTCCGCCGCCGGAGAAGCGGCCGGAGAGGGTGACGTCACCGGCCGCGACGCTCGTCTCCAGGGTGCCGACGACGAGGTCCCGGAGCGTAACGTCGCCGGAGCCCACCTCTATCTCCGCCTCTCCGGTATCCGTCCGCATCTCCGAAACCTCTATGTCTCCTGCCTGAGCATCCACTTTCACCGAGCCTTTCGCCTCCCGCACGGAGACGTCGCCCGCGCCGGCCTCGACCGACAAGTCACCGGAGAGGCCCGAGATCTCGATATCGCCCGCTTCTGACGCTACCTCCACGGAGCTTCCTGCCGGGACTCGCAGAACGTAGTCCGCGCCGGTGTTCCGGCCGCCGTTCGTCTCGATAGTGAAGTCCCCGCCGTCGCGGGAGAAGCCCACCTCTATCTCCGAGGCCCGCTTCTTGGCGGCGGCCGGGTCGGAGGCCAGGGCGTGGCGGGTTACCTCGTACTCGACGGCCCCCAGGTCCTCGACGCCTTCTATCCGGATCTGGCCCGCGCCGTTGGTTAGCCGGATGCCGGGTTTCGGGCCGGAGTCTATGGAGTCGCGGGCGACGCTCGTCCCCGAGAGGCTGTCGCTAAAGGTGCGCCACAGCAGGAGAGCCGCGCCGATCAGGAGAAAGATCAGCAGCGTGGCGCCCAGAATGAGCAGCCACGGAATACGCTGCCTCCGGTCCCTACGACGTTCCGTATCTGAAGAGGCATCATCCGGATGTTTGTCTGAATCATCCGACTGGCGGATGGGTTCTTCGCCTCTCCCGAAGAAACGCACGGCAGCTTACCTGCTCCTGGAGAGGCGGGATCTCATGGTCCTACGCGACCGTAGACGTCTTCGAGGCGCACGATGTCCTCCTCGTCGAACTCTCCGAAGGAGATCTCCAGTATCCGAACCTCGTTCTCGCTCGTCGAGGAGAGCCGGTGAACGGTCTCTCTGGGTATAAACAGCTTCTCCTCCGGCGCGGGGTGGAGGACCTTGTCGTCCAACTCGACGCGCGCGCCAGGGTCCAGGACTACCCAAAGCTCGTCGCGTCGGTGGTGGTACTGGCGCGAGAGCGTGCCGCCGGGGGCGACCGTGATGATCTTGACCGTGCAGGGCAGGTTGTGCGTGTACTGCTCGAACCTGCCCCAGGGCTTCTCTACTCTTACCGAAGGCGGCCTATAGTCCAAGCTGATCTCCCCTCTCATAACGGAGGCAGTTTAGAACATACGCCCGCCCTTTTGCACCCGCTCTAAATGACAGAGTGTTTCGCCGAAAGGTATTATCCCACGGCGACGGCTCAACGTTCGTGTTCTCGCGCCGGACTACTAGCCGGTGGATAATGATCGTTTCACAAAACCGACTGCAATATAAGGAGGAGCGCATGCCGAGGAGAGTCGAGGTCGAAGGTGTGGGGACGTTCGACGTGGAGGAGGGCAAGCGGCTGGTCCTCGCGATAGAGGAGGACGCCGGGGTGGACATCCTGCATCGCTGCGGCGCCTACGCCAAATGCACCACCTGCCGCATAGAGTACCTCGAAGGCGAGCCGGACCGCATGACAAAAGCCGAACTCGAAGTCCTGCAGAGCCGCAACCTCCTCGGGCAGGTGCGCCTCTCCTGCCAAGCCCTCTGTGACCACGACATAAAAGTGCGCCCCCTGATGACCGTAACCTCCACCGGCCTCGACGGTCCCGGCAACAAGCCCGAACCCCACATCACGCCAGAGCCCGAATGGACGGAGAAGCCCGCCTAGAGGACGCCGCTAGAACCCCTCGGAATTTGGTGCCCACACAGGAGCGGCGCAGCCTTTGGCGCTCTCGGCGGTCAGGGGCGCGGCGCGCGTTCCGTGACGAGACGCACAGCGAGCAGGCCGAGCACGGTCGCCATTAGCCAGCGCTGGAGCCTGAGCCAGACCGGCCGCTGTGCGAGCCAAAGCGCCAGGGAGCCCGCGCCGATGACAATGCAGGTATTGACCGTGAGGCTTACTGTGATTTGGGTCAGGCCGAGCGCCAGGGACTGCAAGAGCACCGCCCCGCGCTCGGGGTCCACGAACTGGGGCAGCAGCGAGACGTAAAGTACTGCAGC
This sequence comes from uncultured Actinomycetes bacterium, assembly GCA_937873125.1. GTDB lineage: Bacteria > Actinomycetota > Rubrobacteria > Rubrobacterales > Rubrobacteraceae > JACDDK01. The sequence goes on from CALMWA010000315.1 coordinate 6,895, forward strand.
CTTGGGGTTCAAAAGGTTGGTTAGGAGGCCCATCGAGAATAGCCTCCGGGGTGATTCCGGTGCCAGCTCTCTGGGCGCGAAGAGGGGTTGCGCCCCCGGTCTGATCGCTTGCCAGGCGAGCCACAGGAGGTAGGCTGCCCCCGCCCACTTCAGGGCGACGTAGGCGGCCGGCACCACCGTGAAGACCGCTGCGAGGCTGAGACAGGTGAGCAGCAAATATCCGAAGAACCCGGTCACGGTCCCGAGCAGCGATACCAGGCCAGCCTTGCGTCCCTGGGTGATGGAGCGCGAGACAAGGTAGATCATGTTCGGACCCGGCGAGCACACCATCCCGAGCGACACCAGGCCGAAGGCGAGGAACGTCGTCGGCTCCGGCAGCAGGTTCATCCGGCCATCCTACCAGTATCGTCTAGCCGAAGTTCGGGATGACCTCTTTCGCGAACCTCTCGACCATCTCCGGCTCGTGGGCTACGCGCGGCAGGTAGGTGATGAAGTACTCCACGCCCGCGTCAACCATCGGTTGCAGACGCTCGGTTATCTCGTCGGCCGTGCCGACCATGAACTGCTCTGCGTATTCGTCGTAGCTAACGTCGCCGCGGGCTTCCTTCGTAGCCTCTTCGGGATTTTCGCCGGCTTCGAGGAGGTAGACGTTGACGGAGGTGGAGCGTGTGATCTCGTCGTAGTCCCGACCTTCGTTCTCGCAGTGGCCCTTTAGCACCTCGAACTTGTGCTTGAGGGTGTCGATATCTCCGTTTACGTTGGTTGCGTCGCCCCACTTGGCGACGAGCTTTAGGGTGACCTTCTCGCCGCCGCCCCCGATCCAGATCGGCGGGTGTGGTTTGCTGATGCCCTTGGGCTCGTTTATGGGTTTGTCTATCTTGTAGAACTCGCCGTCGAAGGTTGGGCGGTCTTCGGTGAACATGCGGTGGATGATCTCGCACGTCTCCTTGAACATCCGCATCCTGACCGGGACCTCCGGGAAACCGTATCCGTAGGCCAGCCACTCGTGCTCGTACCAGCCCGCCCCGATTCCGCACAAGAGCCGCCCGTTGCTCATCACGTCCACCGTCGAGGCGATCTTGGCGAGGAGCGCCGGGTTGCGGTAGCCGTTGCAGGTGACCATCTGCCCGATCTTGACGTTCTCGGTGTCGCGGGCGAGCCCGGCGCTGATGGTCCACGCCTCGAAGACGGTGTTCATGGTCGGTTCGGGGACGGTATGGAAGTGGTCGTAGACCCAGATGGAGTCGTAGGCGCCGCTCGCATCGGCGATTTTCGCGACCCGCGTCATCGCCTCGTACTGCTCGAACGGATCCTCTATCCCGACGAGATCCATCCTCCAACCCTGCGGTACGAACACCCCGAACTCAACCGCCATCCGCGACCCCCTTCTCTGTTTCTCGACGCCGGTATCTTACCCCCTGATCCTCTCCGAGACTCTCAATGCCAGATCCTCAAATTCCCATCCAGCGTGCCGACCGCAACCGCGATGCGTCCTTCTTTGTCCGTGGTCGTGGCGATGTTGGTGCCAAGGGAGCTACTTGTCGTCGGCAGATCCCAGGCCCGCTCTACGCCGTTTTCCGTGTGACGTAGGGCGACGAGGCCGTTGTACGAGGCGCTCGGGACGAGCAGCTCCCAGGCGCCGTCACCGTCGAGGTCTCCGGCTATGGCGGCGTCGAGGTTGCGGCTATAGATGGTGTGCGACGGATAGCCGGGACCGGTAGCCGCGAGCTCCAGCACTCCGCTCTCACGGTTCAGGCGATAGAACTCGGTTGTACCCCCGACGTGCGGAGTGCGTGTGGCGGCCAACTCTGTCTCTCCATTTGGCCCGAACGGTCCGGCGG
>CALMWA010000316.1 GCA_937873125.1 uncultured Actinomycetes bacterium
AGATCAAGGCCGGAGACTGCAACCCCGCCGCCCGCGCGATGCTCTTGATCGTCGCCCCCTTGTACCCCTTCGCCGCAAACTCCTCGAACGCCGCCTCCAGAATCTGCGTCCGCCGTAGAGACTCTTCGCTCACCCAAAGCTCCTTGATTAAACGTTCAATAACCAGATGGTACACTTTATTGAACGTTTAATCAAGAACGAATTTTCGGGGTTATCGAGACTAGCTTGTATAGTGGGTCGGTCGGCGGGTGAGCGGGGAGGTTGGGGTTGCCGGACAGGCAGACGGAGACTTTAGAGGGTGCGGTGAATATCGTGTCGCCGGGCGCGTATGCCGTCTCCGACGCTGCGGGCGATTTCGAGGGTGGGGGACACGGGCTGTATTTTCGGGACACGCGGCACCTCTCGCGGTTCGTCCTGACGTTCGACGGTAAGAGGCCGGTCGCGCGGGAATGTGAAACACAGGGTACATCGGCGAGGTTCCCCCTGGACGTACCAGGGAGCAGGCTGAATGTCGTGCGGCGGCGCCGTCTTGGACAGGGGCTTGTGGAGGAGGTGGAGATACACAATAGCGCCGTGGAGCCTGCGGAAGTACGCCTCTCTTTTGAGTTCGCAGCCGACTTCGAGGACGTCTTCGTGGTGCGGGGCTACGCGCGGGGTGTGGAGCGGAGAGAGAGGCGCGAGGAAGTTCGGGAGGGGATTCTGCACTACGCCTACCGGCGTGGCGGTTTCTCGCGCGGGACGGAGGTGCGCGTTTTTTCGGAGGGGGTGGCGCCGGTCGCGGAGCGGAATGGTATCTCGATGAATCTGCGGCTTGGGGCGGGGGAGACCAGGACGGTTTACGTGTCCGTGAAGCTGGAGGAAGGTGGCCGGGAGGTGCGGTTGAAGGAGCGCACGGCGCTATATGCTGGGGCTCCGAAGCTGGAGACGGAGTGGGAGGCGTTGCGGATGAGTTGGGCGAGGAGCGTAGAGGATCTGGAGTCGCTCACTTTCGACGCGGGCGGCGGGTTGCTCGTACCGGCGGCGGGTGCGCCGTGGTTCATGGCGCTCTTCGGGAGGGACTCGCTAATCACGGCCTACGGGGCCATGATCCTCTCCCCCGAGCCGGCCAAAAACGTGCTGCGGGCGCTCGCCAGGCATCAGGCTACGAAACGCGACGACTTCACCGATGCCGAACCGGGCAAGATCCTGCACGAACTCCGGCGCGGGGAGCTGGCGTTCTTCGGCGAATCGCCGGAGACCCCCTACTACGGGACCGCGGATGCCACGCCCTTGTTCTTGATCCTGCTGGACGAAGTGCACCGCTGGACCGCCGACGCGGAGTTCGTCCGGGAGATGGAGCCCGCCGCCCGCCGGGCGCTGGCGTGGATCCTGGAGCACTCCGATAAGGTCAACGGATACGTCGCCTACCATATACGCTCTACCGCCGGACTAGAGAATCAGAGCTGGAAAGACTCCGGCGACTCCATGCTCTTCCGCGACGGCGCCCGCGCCGAAGGACCCATCGCTCCCGTCGAAGTCCAGGGCTATATCTACGATGCACTACTCAGAACCGCCCGGCTTGCGAAGTCCGCATGGGGAGACGAGGAGCTTGCTGCGGAGTTGCGGGAGCGCGCCGCGAACCTGAAAGACCGCTTCGACGGGAACTTCTGGATGGAGGATCGCGGTTACTACGCTCTCGCTCTCGACGGCGAGGGACAGAAGGTAGACTCCATCACCTCCAATCCCGGACATCTCCTCTGGAGCGGCATCGTACCCGAAGAGCGCGCCCGAACGGTAGCGGACCGGCTGATGAGCGGCGCGTTGTTCGGCGGCTGGGGCATAAGGACGATGGCGGCGGGAGAGGGCGGTTACGACCCGGACTCCTACCACAACGGCTCGGTCTGGCCGCACGACAACGCTATCATCGCCCACGGTCTGCGGCGTTACGGTTTCCTGAGAGAGGCCGAACGCCTGACCGCCGCGCTGCTCGACGCCGCGCCACATTTCGGCTACCGGTTCCCCGAACTTTTCGCCGGATACTCGCGGGAGGAAGCGCCGGAGCCCGTAGAGTATCCGACCTCGTGCAGCCCGCAGGCGTGGGCCGCGGCGGCCACGCCGTTGCTCGTCCGCGCGGTGCTCGGTCTAGAACCGAACCGTTGTGCCGGGAGCATCTCCATGAACCCCGACAGCAGGGGATCAAGGTCTCAGTAAACCTCCGGCACGAAGCGCTGGGTCTCGCGCGGCGGCCTCACGTAGTCGGAGCTGGTCTGCCGCGCGGGTAGCTTGAGCGGTGGCTTCGGCTCGTACTCGTAGGGGATGCTTGAGAGCAGGTGGCTGATGGTGTTCAGCCGCGCCCGCTTCTTGTTGTCGGCCTCGACGACCCACCAGGGGGAGAGTGGTGTGTCGGTGCGAGCGAACATGACGTCCTTCGCACGGGAGAAATCAACCCAGCGTTTGCGGGATTCGAGATCCATCGGGCAGAGCTTCCAGTGCTTGCTCGGGTCGGAGAGACGGTCCTGAAAGCGGCGTTCCTGTTCGTCGTCGGAGACGGAGAACCAGTACTTGATGAGCTTGATGTTCGAGCGCAGCAGCATCTCCTCGAATAGCGGGGTCGCCCGCAGAAACTCCTGATATTCCTCCTCGGTGCAGAAGCCCATGACGCGCTCGACGCCGGCGCGGTTGTACCAGGAGCGGTCGACCAGCACCATCTCTCCCGCCGACGGAAGCTCGGCCACGTAGCGCTGGAAGTACCACTGAGTACGCTCGCGGTCGCTCGGGGCCGGCAGCGCGGCAATGCGGCACACCCGCGGGTTGAGGGCTTCGCTGATCCTCTTTATAGTCCCGCCCTTGCCCGCCGCGTCGCGGCCCTCGAATACGACCACCATCCGCAGCCCTTCGGCCTTGATGTACTCTTGAAGCTTGACCAGCTCCAACTGCAGCCTCTTGAGCTCCGACTCGTAATCTCTCTTGTTGATCTTGCGGACAGCCTTCTCCGCCTCCGTCATGCCCTGCGCCATGCGTCCGTTGGCTCTACCGTTGGCCTTGCCGGCCTTTTTCTTGCCTTCAGCCTTGCTTACGGTCTTCCTGTTCGTGTCCTTCTCCGGGTTCTTGCTCTTCTTCGCCTTCGCCACTATCTCTCCCTTACGCCGCCGGTCTTAGTATCAATCATCTCATGCTGCATCGTCTTGCACAAATCCCATGTTCGAGACGGAGATGCGCGTCGCGAAAAAGCACCCGCGGCCCGAGAGAATTAGTCGGTGGCGCAACGAGTAGGAGTTTCGCGCGTATCAGTAGTCGGAGTGAGAGCGAGTGCGAGGAGAATGAGATGCGGAGTCCGGTGTTGGCGGCGATACTCAGCCTGATCCTGTCGGGGCTCGGACAGATCTACAACGGCCAGATAACGAAGGGTGTCATATTCATAGTCATCCAACTGATCAACGCCGCGTTGACGGCCGTACTGATCGGCTGGATCCTCATGCCCATCGTGGGCCTCTGGGCCATGATCGATGCCTATCTGGTCGCCAAGAGCAACAACGAGAGGTACGGATTCAGGTAATATCCATCCTGTAGGCAGCGTTTATTCTTTATTTATGCGGAATATGGGCGGTTGGGGAGTTGTTTGACTTACGATTTACTCCAACCGGTCTACGAAAATCTTGTTTGGTTGCCGTTGCGCCGAAACGTTGCGGCTGTTGCGGGAGGGCGTTTGACCTACTCGGAACCGACGGGTAAAGCCGAGACCGATTAAGCTACCATGTGGTATGTAGGTGTGACCGGTCACTGCATGAGATCTACGAGGACTGTAAGATAAACACATGGCAAAGCTGATGATCCCCAAGGAGAACGAAGAAGGGCTTAAGAAACTGGCCTTGCTTGACGACGACTCCGTACAAGAGTTGGTTTCTGCTTTGAGGGAAGTGTTGCCTGTACTCTATAGTGCTGCATTAGCATCGAAGGCCGCTTCGGCAGTAGACACTATTCCACGGCGTGATGTAGACGACATAGTGGGAGTGTTGCTTCCGCTATACTTGCTTCGGGAACACCACGAGGTTTCGACGCCCGAAATTGCTGAAGATGTTTGCCAGGCTATGGATCAAAGTGGCAACGAGGAACTAAGGCT
>CALMWA010000317.1 GCA_937873125.1 uncultured Actinomycetes bacterium
ATCTCCCTTCCGAACCTCCATCCCGGCCGCGCCCCCGACGTAGACCTGCCACCCGCCCTCGATGGCTATCGCGCCGATGTCCTTGACGCTCGCCTCGGCACAGTTGCGCGGGCATCCCGAGCAACCCATCTTCACCTTCGCGGGCGTGTAGAGCTGCTCGAACTCCTTCTCCATGTCTATAGCCAGCTTCGTCGAGTCACCGACCCCGTAGCGGCAGAAGTCCGTTCCCACACAACTCTTTACCTGCCGGAACGCCTTCGTGTACGCGAACCCCGAGGGCATGTCGAGGTCTTCCCAGGCTTTCGGTAGGTCTTCTTTCTTGACGCCCAGGATATCCAGGCGCTGGGAGCCGGTTATCTTGATCATGCGCGCGTTGTACTTCTCCGCGACGTCGGCGACCTTGCGGAGTTGATCGGGGCTGGTAACGCCGCCGTAGGAGCGGGGGACGATTGAGAAGGTGCCGTCGTTCTGGATGTTGGCGTGGACCCGGTCGTTTATGTGGCGGCCGTGGCGCTCCTCGTGGTGCCGGTTGGCGTTTACCTCGCTCACAATGTACGTCAGACCGACCTTGCAGTCAGGGCACACCTTGCCCGCCCCGCACGCCTCCCCGACCTCGCTCACGCTCTTCAGGCCGCGCTCACTAACTATGCCCTTGAGGTCGTCGTGCGTAAGCTCCATGCACTTGCAGAGGTAGCTCTTGTCCTCCTCGACCTCGTCGGCGGTCTGCTCCAGGATCTGGCCGACCAGCGGCTTGCAGCTCCCGCAACTGTTGCCCGCGCCGGTCTTCGCCGTTACCTCGGAGACCTTCTTGAGCTTGAGATCCTCTATCGTGGCGACGATCTGACCCTTCGAGATGCCGTTGCAGTCGCAGACCTGCGCCTCGTTCGCCAGCTCCAGCGGCGCGGACGATGCGTCCACACTCCCGATGACCAGCCCGGCGATCTCCTCGGCGGGCATCGCGTTTTTCACGGCCTCGGTCATCTGCGGGCCGACGGAGACGTCGCCGAGCAGGATCGTGCCGGTCACCTTGCCGTCCTTGACGACGGCCTTCCGGTACACGCCCTCTATCGGGTTCGAGCTCACTATCGCCTCGCAGTCCTCGTCCCGCCCGTAGGCGTCGCCCGCCGAGACGAGATCCACGCCTGCGACCTTCAGCTTGGTCGCGGCGCCGGAGCCCTTGTAGACCTGCTTTCGTTCGCCGAGAATCGTGTCCACGACTACCCGGACCTGCTCCAGCGCCGGGGCGACGAGTCCGATGAGCTGGCCGTTGTACTCGGTACACTCGCCGACGGCGTAGACGTTCTTCGCATTGGTCTCCATGTGCTCGTTGACCAGGATTCCGGCGTTCGCCCGGATGCCGGCGCGTCCGGCGGGCTTCGTGTTCGGGACGATGCCGGTGCAGATGACCACCATGTCGGCCGGGAGGTACTCGCCACTCTTCAGCTTCACGCCCTGAGCGCCACCGTTGCCCCGGATCTCCTCGGTGTGGGCGTTGACCTTGAAGCTGATGCCGATCTTCTCGATCTGCCGCCCCAGCATCCGTCCCGCCGCCGGATCTAGCTGCTGGTTCATCAGGTGCGGAGAACGGTGCAACACCGTGACCTCGGAGCCGTGCGTTGTCAACCCGTACGCCGCCTCCAGCCCCAGCAGCCCGCCGCCGATGACGACGGCCTTATCGGGCGCGGCTTTGAGCATCTCCTCCACGTCCCGGACCGTTCGGAAGACGAAAACGCCCTTCTTGTCGCGGCCTTCGATAGGCGGAACGGACGAGGAGGAGCCGGTCGCGAAGATCAGGCGGTCGTACTCGACCCATTCGCCGTCGGCGCCGCGGACTCTCTGGGCTTTCGCATCAAGATCCTCGACCAGAACGCCGCGCCGGAAGTCCACGTTCTGCTCCTCGTACCAGTCGTCGGAACGCATGCCGAGGTCTTCGAGGTTCACGATCCCGGCCATGTACTCCGAGAGGCGGACCCTATCGTAAGTGCCAACCTCCTCGCCGCCGTAGAGCGTGATCTGGACTCCGTCCGAGTCTTTCGCCAGCAGGCTATCCACCAGCGCTGCCCCGGCGTTGCCGTTGCCTATGACCACTATCCTCAGTCTGTCTGTCATGTATTGGCTCCATTCTCGGTTACCATGTCTGCGCTATCGACGTGTAGAGTGGGTTCCAGGCGCACCGCCGCTCCCTTCAACTCGGGCTGCTTGGAGATTGGGTCCACCGCGTCGTGCGTGGTGTTGTTCAGGCTGCCGCCGTCCGTCCAGAGGTCTCCCCAGTGGAACGGCGCGAAGACCGTGCCGGGCTCCATGTCCTCGGTGACGACCACCTGCGCCACGAAAGAGCCTCGCACGGAGGAGATCCTGGCAGATTCTCCCGTCTGTATGCCCGCGTCTCCTGCGGCCTCCGGGTGGACCTCGACGAACGGCCCGTCCAGGTCCCTCAGCAGCCTCTCCGAACGGCCGGTCCGGGTCATCGTGTGCCACTGGTTCTTTACGCGCCCGTTGGAGAGCGTCAGCGGATACTCTTCGGTGGGCGGTTCGTGCAACTCCTGATGGGGCGTCGCCTCGAAGCGTGCTCGCCGGTCCGGGGTGTTGAACTTCCTGTCCGCGTAGAGCCTCGGCGTGCCGGGATGCTCCCCGTTGATGTCCCGCGTCCGCTCTATCATTGGCCGCGACGGGCGTTCCAGGTAGGGCAACGTCTCGGGAACGGGCCACTGCACGGGACCGCGCCGCAGCCGCGCGTGCGAGAGTCCCGTAACATCGACCACGGTGTTGCGGGTCAGCTCCTTGTACTCGTCGTAGATCTCGGCGGGGCTTTGCCAGGAGAAGTCCTTCTCGAATCCCAGGTGACGGGCGACGCCGGCGAAAATTTCCCAGTCCGACCGCGCCTCGCCGGGTGGTTCGACGACCTTCTCGACTATGCTGACGCGCCGCTCGGAGTTGGTCATCGTCCCGGCCTTCTCGCCCCACTGCGCTACCGGCAGGACGAGGTCCGCATAAGCGGTCGTCTCCGTGGGGTAGGCGTCCTGGACCACCACGAACTCCGCGTTCTCCAGGGCTCGCCGTGTTCGTGTGAGGTCCGGCATGGAGGCGGCGGGGTTCGTCGCCACGACCCAGAGAAACTTCACTGCCCCGTCGCCCAGCGCCCGGAATATCTCCGTGGCGGGCAGGCCGGACCGAGCCGAGATGCTGTCAGCCTCCAGGTTCCAAGCGGCCTCTATCTCTTTCCGGTGTTGTTCGTTCTCTACTAGACGGTAACCGGGGAGTAGGTGGGCGAGCCCGCCGACCTCCCGGCCGCCCATGGCGTTCGGCTGTCCGGTGAGGCTGAACGGACCGGCACCCGGCCGGCCGATATTCCCGGTCGCCAGGTGGAGGTTGATGATCGCGCGGTTCTTCAGCGTCCCGACGGTGCTCTGGTTGACGCCCATCGTCCACAGGCTCAGGGCGGCCTTCGCGTCTCCGAACTTCCTGGCCGCCCAGACTATGTCCTCCGCCTCGACACCGCAGACACGGGCCGCTCTCTTCGGCGTCCATTCACGTGCCGTCTTCGCTGCGCCCTCGAATCCGCTCGTGCGGCGTTCGATGAACTCCCGGTCGATGAAACCCTCGTAGATCAGGACTCGCAGCATCGCGTTGGCGAGGACGAGGTCGGTGCCGGGTTTTATCGGCAGGTGGAGGTCGGCGATCTCAGCGGTCGCGGTGCGGCGGGGGTCCACGACGATGACCGAGACGGCCGGGTCTTTCTTGCGCTGCTTGAT
>CALMWA010000318.1 GCA_937873125.1 uncultured Actinomycetes bacterium
GGACTCCAGGTCTCACCACTCCACTTCATGACAACGATGCTCGCCGCCGTGCTCGCGTACAATCCGATGCTGATCTACAGTACCGGCTTCCAGCTCTCCGTCGCCGCCGTTTTCGGCATCCTCCTTCTGAGAAAACCCCTGAAATCTTTCGTTGAAAGCACGCTCTTCCGGCCACTCAAGAAACCGCCGGAGGCGATCTCCAACCTGCTTGCGGTCTCTCTAGCGGCCCAAGTCGCAACTGCGCCCATAATCGCGGCCAGCTTCGGGATGGTGTCGGTGATCGGTGTGCTCACGAACCTCGTTGCAGTACCTCTCTCCGGCCCGATCCTCACCCTGGGACTGCTGGGCGCCATCGCCGGTAACGTGGCCCCGCTGCTCGCATACCCGATCAACGCCTCGAACGGTTTTCTCGTCACGCTGCTGGAGTGGATCGCCCAGACCGCGAGCGCCATGCCGTTCGCCGCGCTCGAAACCTCGGGTGTCGGGTGGCCTCTGATCTGGATGTTCTACATCGGGTGTGTGCCGGCCGCACTGGCGGAGAGTCTGGTTCCCGAAGCACGCTGGCCGGTATGGGCCGGCCTTCTGCTGCTCTGGGTCGGCGGGTGGCTAATGCTCGTGTCGTTTGCGTGAGGGCAAGAGTTGCGTTGGCTCTATTCGCCACGAGGTGTCAATCTTCAGATCCTGCTACCCCTAAAGTCAGAGAGCGATGATAGTACGTATATGTGGTCTGCTCAAACGTTAGGGTAAAGGTACGAAAGTAAAAATGAGCTACTAAGTTAAAGCTCGAATTATATAATCGCCGGATGCTCGTTATTGACCATAGGGTTATGCTGCCTGGCAGGATCATTGAGTAGCATTACGCGCAACTTTGGGTGGCTTCTCATGCGTGCCAAGCGTTATGCGTGGCGGGCTACAGCTCTCTACTTTTGGCTCATTGTCTTGGCAGCCGTTTTTGGGTTGTACGACGGAATTCAGAACGTCGAAAGAGACCTTATCGATGGTCTCTTAAGTTCCCTTACATCAGTGGGATTTGAGCCGGTGAATCCAGATTATATCGGGGGCGTCCTGAGAGTTGTATGGGTGCTGACCATAACCGTTTTTAGGCCTATGGAACTTCTGAGCTTTACTATCTACGTGCTGACCTTTCCAGTTTTGATAATAGGGCTATACGTTCTTAAGAAGATTCTGGAATACAATGGTACAGAATGGAGTTCGGAACAATCGCCTTCTCCTGCGGGGCGGCCGCTCCGTGCGGTCACAGGTTGTAGTGTACTGCTAGCTGCTTGGATAGTGTTATACGGAGGCGCAACTGAGTGGCCGTCGATCCTACCCGGCATTGTGCTTTCAGGCTGCATCTTATTTCTAGTCACTTTCCGGCTCTTTGCGCGTGTACGTCCAGTAACGTCAGGGAGTGTAGGGCGGTTTGGTTGGCTAGTGTCCTTTGCGGAGCGTTATCCAAATACGGTAGGTGAAGAGCCCGATGAAAGTAAAGGCCGCGGAGGACTCGGCAGTGAGGCAGCAATCATGCATTTTCATCGGCGTTGGCTAGTCCGTACAGCGCTCATGATGCGTGGTTCAAAGGGTCGAAACAGGATAGTTATGCTTGTCTTTGCAGAGTACATAGTGTCGCTAATTGTTGTGGCGGCAGTAGCCATATTTTTCTGGGCACTGGTGATCAGCGTCACTGGGTCAGAGCCGATACCTCTGTTCGACTCGCTGCGTATCAGTACGACTTACTTCCTTCCCGGTATCGAAACACCTAATATCGGCGTTAGACTACCTTTCTGGACAAGTGTGGGGCCTGCCGCAACGGGATGGGTGCTCTTCGTACTATACATTGGACCCGCAGGTTCAGTTCTCCCTGATCGGCAGCGTGCGGCTGCTACAGAACTTGAGAATACCTATCACGCTATGCGGCACTATGCAGCAGTATTGGGGCGAGGCATCAAAAAGAGAAAGAAGTTGAGGGAGACACTTCCAGAGTAGTGCTATCAAGCGCGCAAGGTAGAATAAGCGCGTGGGTGTCTATCTGATCCTGGGCGACGACGAGGAGCGCAAGGCGCGGGGCGTGGAGAAGCTCCGCCGGGGCCGCGCCGCCGACTCCTACGATGCCGCGGATACCAGCCCGGAATCTGTCGTCTCGGCGTGCAACTCGTACTCGCTGTTCGGAGAAGGTACGTTGGTACTGCTTCGCAACCTGGACGCCTGGAACGCGGCCCAGAAGGCCAGAATCCTGGACTACGTGCAAGACCCCGCGTCCGAGACGGACCTTATTCTGCTCGGCAAGAAGCTCGGCGCGCGCGAGAAGCTGCTCGTCGCGGTGAAGAAGTCCGGCGAGGTACACAACTTCGAGCAGCCCACCGGCCGGGCGCTGGTGAAGTGGGTGGTCGGCTACGCCAAGAAACAGGGACTGGAGATGCCCGAGGAGGTGGCCGAGAACCTGACCGAGCGCTGCTCCGGGGACAAGGTGCGGCTCGCCCGCGAGACGGAGAAGCTCGCCCTGTATGCTCGGGACGGCGCGGCTACTCTCGACGACGTGGATAAGTTGTGTCCGCCGGATCTTCAGTCCAACATCTTCGCGTTCGTGGATAGTCTGGGTGTCGGGGATCGCGGGAGGGCCATCGGGCTCTTGGAGGATTTGATCGGGACCGGCGAGCCGGCGCTGCGCGTAACGTACATGATGCGCCGCCAGTTCCACCTGCTGGCCCGCGCTCGCGCGCTGATCGCGGCCGGCACGCCGCGTAGTGAGGTCGCGAGCCAGCTAAAGGTGCCGCCGTTCGTCGCGAAAAAGCTCGAAGACCAGAGCGCCCGCCTGGGCGACGAGACCCTGGAGGAGGCGCTCGGTATCGTCCTGGACCTTGAACGCGGCCTCAAGGGCGGGCGCGACCTCGGCGACGCGCTTCAGGTCGAGATGGCCGTGATGAAGCTCTCCCGCTAGAGTTTCGGGCAAAGAAAAACCGCCACCCGTGGGTGACGGAGAAAAGCTTACTATTAGAGAGTGATACTAGCCGCGGTCGGTGGCGAGGGCCTTGTCGAGGCGGCTGACCTTGCGGCTCGCCTTGTTGGCGTGGATGATGCCCTTGCCGGCGGCCTTGCTGTAGGCTTTCTGGGACTGGTCCCGGATCTCCCGCGCCTTCTCCTCGTCTCCGGCTTCGAGCGCCTTGTAGAAGTTCTTGGAGAGGTTGCGGAGGTTGGTGCGGACACCCTTCGTCTGCGCTCCCCGCTTCATGCTCTGCTTGTCCCGCTTGGATGGTGCTGGCACGCTGCTTGCTCCTCTAATTACTGTTAAAGATCCAACCCGAAGAATGTAACACATGGGGAACAAAGCGGCAATCATGTTAGACTCTACGGGTGAAGAACATCGAACGCACGCGCAATTTCTGCATTATCGCGCACATCGACCACGGTAAGAGCACCCTCGCGGACCGGATGCTGGATATAACGGAGGCCGTCGCCGAACGTGACCGCATGGCCCAGATCCTGGATACCATGGATATCGAGCGTGAGCGGGGTATTACGATCAAGGCCCAGGCTGTCCGTGTCCTCTACAAACGGGGCGACGGCGAGTGGGCTCTCAACCTGATCGACACCCCCGGCCACGTGGATTTCGCCTACGAGGTCTCCCGCGCCATAGCCGCCTGCGAGGGTGCGCTACTCGTCGTGGACGCGAGCCAGGGCATCCAGGCACAGACGCTGGCGAACCTGTACCTGGCGATGGAGCACGACCTGGAGATCATCCCGGTTCTGAACAAGATAGACCTCCCCATCGCCGACGTGCCGGCCGTAACGGAGGAGCTGGTAGAGCTTCTCGGGGTTGACGAGGAAGACATAATCAAGATCTCCGCCAAGACCGGAGAGGGCGTCAGGGACGTTCTGGACGCCATCGTGGACCGGGTTCCGGCGCCGGTGACCGAGCATGAGGAGACGCGGGCCTTGATCTTCGATTCCTACTACGACCCGTACCGCGGCGTCGTCTCGCTGGCCCGTCTCTTCGACGGCCACGTCAAGAAGGGCGACAAAGTCCGCGCGATGGGCTCCGAGGAGCAGTTCGAGCTTCTGGAGGTCGGCTGCTACTCCCCGAAGCCGACCGCCCTCCCGGTACTCGATACCGGCGAGGTCGGTTACATCATCGCGGGCCTGAAAGATATCGAGGCTCTGCGCGTGGGCGACACGTTGACGAGCGTGGAGAATCCTGCGACGGAACCACTGCCCGGATACGCGGAGGCGCTCCCGACGGTGTTCTCCGGGCTGTATCCGACGGATGGGGACGACTTCGAGCGGTTGCGGGACGCGCTCTCCAAACTACAGCTCAACGATGCTTCGCTGTTCTTCGAGCCGGAGAACTCCCGGATGGGGTTCGGTTTCAGGTGCGGTTTCCTGGGGTTGTTGCACATGGAGATCATCCAGGAGCGCCTGGAGCGGGAGTTCGACCTCGACCTGATCGCCTCTTCGCCGAGCGTGAAGTACGAAGTCGTGACGAACGGGGAAGTACAGGAGATTACCAACCCCAGCGACCTGCCGGAGTTCTTCGACGAGATCCGGGAGCCGCTCGTGCGTGCGACGATCATCTGTCCGAAGGAGTACGTCGGCGCCGTGATGGGCCTGTGCCACGAGAAACGTGGTGTCTCGGTCGGGATGGAGTACATCTCGAAGCGCCGGGTGCAGCTAACCTATGACCTGCCGCTCGCAGAGATCATAACGGACTTCTTCGACGCCCTGAAGAGCCGCACTAAGGGTTACGCCTCCTACGACTACGAGCCGCTCGGCTACGAGGCCTCGGATCTGGTAAAGGTCGAGGTGCTGGTCTCCGGCGAGCCGGTGGACGCTCTCTCGATCATCGCCCACCGCGACAAGGCCTACTACCGCGGACGCGCCCTCACTGAGAAGCTCAAGGAGTTGATCCCGCGCCAGCAGTTCGAGGTCCCCGTGCAGGCTTCTGTCGGCAAGCGTATCATCGCCCGCGAGACCGTCCGCGCCTACCGTAAGGACGTTATCGCCAAGTGCTACGGCGGCGATATAAGCCGCAAGAAGAAGCTCCTGGAGCAGCAGAAGAAGGGCAAGCGCCGCATGAAGCAGGTCGGCCGCGTGGAGATTCCGCAGGAAGCCTTCCTCGCCGCTCTCCGTATCTGATCCACCCCAGGCGTTCGCTGTGGCTTCTTGGGACGGAGGACTTGCATGGTAGAATTCGGAGCACCATGAGAGCTTTCGATATCCCCGACAGGCAGCGCGACATCCTCACCAAGACCGTTGAGATGTACATATCAACTGGCGCTCCGGTGGGCAGCCATACGCTCTCCGAGGAGATCGACGCCAGCAGCTCCACCATCCGCGCCGAACTCGCCGACCTGGAGTCTCGCGGCCTCCTGACCCATCCGCATACCTCGGCCGGCCGCGTCCCGACGGATGCGGGATACCGCCTCTACGTGGACGCCCTGATGGCCGCTAAGGAGCCGGAGGCGTCGACGTTCGAGACGCCGGATGGTTATGGGAACGTGGACGAGCTTCTGCGTGGTGTCTCTGAAGGGATGAGCGAGGTTACGCGCCTGCTCGCCGTGGTCGCCGGGCCGAGTGCCCTGGGAGATTCGCTGGCGCGGGTGGACTGCCTGCCGCTGCGCGAGGGCGCGTTCTTGTTGGTCGTCTCGATGGAGAGCGGAGCCTCGGCGAGCGCGACGGTGTCGCTGCCGCCCTCCGTGGAAGAGGAAGAGATGCGGGAGATCCTCTCTTCCCTCAACTCCTGGCTCGGCGGACGTCCCCTCGGTACCGACCTGGAACTCGGCCTCGCCGCCCGAAAGGCTCTCTCGGACCACAATCCGCTCGTTGTCGGGGCGATCCTGGAAGCCGTGTCGGTCCTGGGACGCGCCACCGAGCGTGGAGTGTTTATCCAGGGCGCGTCGGCCCTTTTGGCGCGGCTGGACGACCTGGATCCCGCAAGTCTGGCGGCCGTTATCGAGATCTTCGAGCGCCGCCGGTGGTTGTTGAACCTGATGAGCGACGCGCTCGCCCGGTCCGTCTCCAGCAGTGGTGTCGTGGTCTCCATAGGCGCCGAGAACGGCTTCCACAACCTGATCGGCACTAGCCTGATCGCCGCCGCCTATAGCCACCGTGAGCGTCCCTACGGCGTCGTGAGCCTCATCGGCCCGAAACGCATGGACTACGACGCGGCCATCTCCACCGTGCGCTCGGCCGCCGATGCCCTGACCTACTGCCTCGACACCAGGTTCTAGACTTGGCGACGAAGCGCGACTACTACGAAGTGCTGGGCCTGTCCCGCGAAGCCTCCGAAGGGGAGATAAAGAAAGCCTACCGGCGCCTCGCCCGCGACCACCACCCCGACGCCAACCCTAACGACCACGGCGCCGAGGAACGCTTCAAGGAGCTGACCGAAGCCTACGAAGTCCTCTCCAACGCGGAATCCCGGCGGGCTTACGATACATACGGCCACCAGGTGCCGCGCGGCGGTGGCGGCGCCTACCCCGGCGGAGACCCGTTCGGCGGTTTCCAGGACATCTTCGAAGCCTTCTTCGGCGATCGCTTCGGTGGCGGTTCCTTCTTCGATGGCGGCGGTCGGGGACCAGCCCGTGGTGCCGACGCGCAGGTTGAGGTCGAGGTTGATCTCCGCGAGGCCGCTTTCGGAACTGACCGTGAGATCAAAGTTCAGACCGTCAAGAACTGTGCCGTGTGCGACGGTGTCGGCGGGACTGAGTCGCACGTCTGCGGCACGTGCGGAGGGGCGGGGGCGGTGAGGACTGTTCGGCAGAGCCTCCTGGGACAGATGGTCACCACGCAGGCTTGTTCGGCGTGCGACGGTCGTGGCCGCGTCATAGACGTGTACTGCGACAACTGCCGGGGGAGTGGCCGGGTCTCCGAGGTCGAGTCGCGCACGCTCCGCATACCTTCTGGTATCGAGGATGGGATGAAGCTCAGGATCTCCGGTGGCGGGCACGCTGGCGAGCCAGGCGCGCCTCCGGGAGATCTCTACGTCATTGTGAAGGTTAAAGAAGACCCGGAGTTGATGAGGGATGGGGAAGACCTGATCCACCGCATGAGGGTCAACGTCGTGGAGGCGGCCCTCGGGACCGATGTCGAGGTGCCGACGTTGAACGGTGGTTCCGAGGTGCGTATAGAGCCCGGTACCCAGCCGGGGACGACGCTGCGGCTGAGGGGCGAGGGCATGCCGAGGCTTCGTGGTCGCGGACGGGGAGACCTCAAGGTCGTCGTCGACGTTATGGTCCCGACGCGGCTCACGGCCGAGCAGCGTGATCTCTTGGAGAAGTTCGGTGCCATGAGCGGGGAAGAGACGTACAACGGCACGGGTGGGACGTTCTTCGACCGGCTGAGGGGTGTTTTCCGATAGCAGCCGGTGTCTCGCGCGCGCCGATCACGCGCGTATTCGTAGACTCGACTCTGACGGTCGGCGAGTCACTGAGCTTGCCCGTCGAGGAGGCGCGCCACATATCCAAGGTTCTGCGGGGCCACGCGGGCGATACCTTCGAGGTGGTAGACGGTGAGCGGCGGTTGTTCGTGGCCGAGTTACGCGAAGGTCGGGAGGCGGTAGTGGTAGAGGCGCTCGATGGGGCACCTTCACGGGTCGGAGAGGTCGTTTTGTACCAGGCCATTCCGAAGGGGCGTCACATGGACCTCATCGTGGAGAAAGCCACCGAGATAGGGGTAGCGGCCATAGTCCCGCTCGAGACGGATCACGGGGGTGTCCGCGTCGATGATGGCGGCGGGAAACTCCATCGGCGGCGCAGGATCGCCGAGGCGGCGGCCC